>CAYMXG010000368.1:0-2816 GCA_964394115.1 uncultured Enterobacteriaceae bacterium
GCGTCGAAATGCGCCATCAGTTCGACGTAATCGCGGTAATAGCGCCCGATTTCCTCCAGGCTGTAGGTGAATTTCTGTCCACGGGCGAAGTGCTGCTTGAACCCGGAGAAGCAACAGCCCAGCGGGTGGCGGCGGGCATCGATGACTTTCGCGTTGGGGAGGATCAGATGAATGAGGCCGACGTGGGCGAAATTGTTCGGCATCTTGTCGATGAAGTACGGCTTGTCAGTCTTGCGCTGAATACGGGTCTGCTTGAGATAGCGCTCACCCAGGGCACGGATCTCAGCTTCGGATTGCGATGCAAGTATCTCGGGGTAACGGGACTCGTCTTCGCGGCGCTTCCGACCGCTCAACTGGCGCACAATACTGATGATGTCGGGCAACTCCATGGTTCCTTCCACCAGCGAATGACTGGCAAGAATCTGCTCCAGTAATGTCGACCCCGATCGTGGCAGCCCGACGATGAATATCGGGTCTGCAGCCTTGCAACCGGAATCTATGCGCGACCGAAGGAAATCACTGGTAAACAGGGTCTTGGTTCGCCGTACATGGCTCGAATTCTCTTCCGGGTCGTAATGCATCCCCGAGCGCCGCAGGCGGTTTCCCTCTGCATAGTGCTCAAAAGACGCCTGGTACTGACCGTCGTCTTCCAGTGCCTTGCCAAGCGCGAAGTGCAGGTGAAACCTGTCTTCCGGCTTGAGGTCGCCTCCGGACAACTGAGCCTGCATGGTGTCCACGTCTCCCTCCGTGAACCGGAAGGTCTTCAGGTTCGCGAGACTCCACCACGCCTCCCCGAATGCCGGCCGGAGGTCAATACATCGGCGGTAAGCCTGAATGGAATCCGGTTCATCGCCCTTGGTCTTGAGCGCATGCCCGTAACTCAGCCAGACGCCTGGCTGACGAGGGTACTCGTCCAGTATTTCCCGATACAGAAGGATCGAGTCGTCGTATTCCCCGACGCGGCTGAGAATGGCTGCCTTGAGATTACGGCAATTCGGACTGCGGGGGTCGGCGGCCAGAAGGTGATCTACCTCGCGTAGCGCCGCTTCCGGCTTGTACAAGCGATGCAGAACCAGTGCGAGATTCTGCCGCGCGGCGGAAAAACTTGGCGCCAGTTCCAGGCACCTTTCCAGCAGGGATTCCGCATCGCCGTAGCGTTTCAGCCGCGCCGCGACTTCCGCCAGCATCCGGATCGCCGCGACATCGGTGGGATACTGCATCAGGTGCTCACGCAGCAGGGTTTCGGCCGGCGCCAGCCGGTTGTCGCATAGATGACTCGCAGCCTTTAACAGCCGCGGATCCCGGACCGACGCCTTGATGGACCGTGCATAGGCATCGTCGGCACCCGTTTTGTCGCCGATGATGGTCAGGTGATCGCCCAGTGCGCGCCACGCCTCGGGCAGATCGGGCTTGAGTTTCAACGCCCGGCGCAATGGCGCCAGCGCCGCCTCACCGCGTCCCGCATGACCCAACGCCAGGCCCAGTTCCAGATGTGCGGCCGCCCAGTTGGGTTGTTGTCCGCACAGCGACTCCAGGATTTCAACCGCGCCACCCAGGTCGCCACCGGCGCGGCGCGCCTTGCCCAGCAGCAGCATTGCCGGCGGATGGTTGGGTACGGCGTTAAGGATCTCGGTGGCCTGCTCCGCCGCGGCGGCAGGATTGACATCAAGCAGACGCGCTGCATGGTCCAGCGCGGTCTGCAATGTACCGACCGGTTGATCTACATCAGGCATTTAGCGTCGATCAAATTTTGTCGAGAGAATTATGGATGATTCCGTGCGTGTGACACCGCGCTGCGAACCCACGTCATCCAGTACCTGGTCAATCTCCGCCGTGGAGCCGGTCCGCGCCATGGCAACCAGGTCATTACGGCCGCTGACAGTCCAGAGCGCGGTGATGGCCGGCATTTTTTCCAGCGCGCGAATCACATCGGCCGAGTGTTTCGGGTCAACGACAAGCGACACCATGGCCGTTACCCGACCCTGACCCCATTCGGCGCCGATGCGCACCGTGAACCCCTCGATGACACCATCGCGCATGAGACGATTGATGCGTTCCTGCACCGCTGTTCGCGACACACCCAGTTTTCGGGCCAGGCCGGAAACCGGTTCCCGCGCATTCTCCTGCAGCAACCTCAGCAGGGCCATATCCCGCTCACCCGGGGACTTTCTCATGCTTCTCACCGTCATATTGCACCATTGAACTGTTATAATAACTAATATAATCCAGCAAAAAAACCACCTTCAATGTCGAATTCGGCAGGCATTCCGGCGACAATCGCACCTGCAGACTCCACTTGGCCAAACAAGCACTTAGGAACCTGGAAATGACCGGCAAATCCTCTGGCGGCAGAACCGCCGACAAGGTGATCCCCCTGGCGCCTAAGCCCGGCCGTGCCGGCCCCGGTGTGCGCCGGTTCCGTGACACCGCCCATGTCATCACTGCCGTGGCGCCGGATCATCCGCTGTATTGTTTCTGCCAGAGCCAGTTGCAGGCCCAGGCGCGGCGTTTCCTGGAGGGCTTTCCGGGACAGGTTGCCTATGCAGTGAAGGCCAATGCGCAACCGCTGGTCGTAGCGACCCTCGCCGAGACCGGACTGCGCCATTTTGACGTCGCCTCCATGAACGAGGTGGCGCTGGTGCGCAACCTCGTGCCAGATGCGATCCTCCTTTACGACAATCCGGTGAAATCACGCGGCGAGATCGGCCGCGCCTATCGGGACTTTGGCGTGCGCAGTTTTGCGCTGGATGATGCCATTGAACTGCAGAAGATTGCCGACCTGGTCGGGCGCGACGCATCCGTGCAGTTGAATGTGC
>CAYMXG010000369.1:0-2811 GCA_964394115.1 uncultured Enterobacteriaceae bacterium
CTTCCAGTCCCTCGCCCAGCACCTTGATCGCGCGCGTCTTGGCCAGGCCGGGCGCACCCTCCACCAGCAGATGCCCGTCGGCGAGTAATGCTATCAACAGGCGATTGATGAGCAATTCCTGCCCGATGATGCGGGTGCGGACAAAGTCGGCGAGTTGCCGGATTTCCTCTTTTGCGGACATACTTCCTTCCTTGTAGTTAGTCGACCTCTGAACTTGTGCAGAGGTTCCTGGCGGTAAGCTGGTAGACCGTGAATGGGTGTCAAGATTCACCCGTCCGGCTCCGGTGCATGCGGGTGGTCACGGTATTATTCCAGAAACACCAAGGTTGAGTTGAATATGAAAAAATCAAGGAAATTGTGCCGGGGCGGCTCCGGGGGGACATATTAAATGTATGCCACCTGCCCCAAATGCGGACATGCGGCCGGCGTGGCCATGGAGGCATGCCCGGCCTGCGGAATCATTTACGCAAAATGGCTGAAACGGCAACTGGGGACCGACCCGGCGGCGGCGGTCTCCAGTGATCCTGTTTTCCATGACCCGCCGGGCATCACCGGCTGGCTGCTGGGTCAACTGCTGCACACGGAGGCAAAGGTCAATCCTTTCATTTTCTGCGGCCGCGCCGCGGCGTTCGCGGTGTTGATCGTTTGGGGCTGGAAGTTTCTGCGCCTGGATTTTGTACGCGATTTCGATGCCATCGGGCGATCGTTCATGCACCTCCCCAACCTGGTTTTTCACGAGGCCGGACATGTGCTGTTCCGGCCGTTCGGCTGGTTCATGACCATCCTCGGCGGCAGCCTCGGCCAGTTGCTGATGCCGGGGATATTGATCGGGTTGTTCGTCTTCAAGTATCACAATCCCTTTGCCGCCGCGGTGTGCACCTGGTGGCTGGGCCAGAGCAGCATGGACCTGGCGCCGTACATAGACGATGCCCTGGATCAGAAAATGGTGCTCCTCGGCGGCCACACCGGCGCGGATGCACCCGGCAATCACGACTGGAACAACATCCTGGCCGAATTCGACGTGCTTGAGAAACATCGCCACTATGCCGACATCGCCGATACCGGCGGCAAGCTGCTCATCGTACTCGCGCTCATCTGGGGCGCAATTCTGTTGTATCGCCAGTATCGATTTCTGGACTGGAGAAGTTAAGAGTGGAAAGTAAATGTTCTCTCCCGCCATCGCCGAACTTCTTCGCAACCCGCAGCGCAAGGTAAGCGTCCTGACCGGCGCCGGCATCTCCGCCGAAAGCGGCATCCCCACCTTTCGCGGGCCGGAGGGATACTGGACCATCGGCTCCACCGTGTATACGCCGCAGGAGGTGGCCACCTACGCCATGTTCACGCGCCATCCCGAGGAGGTCTGGTCCTGGTACCTGTACCGTTTCACCGTGTGCCTGGATGCGGCCCCCAACGCCGGCCACCTGGCACTGGCTGAACTGGAGCGGAAACTGGGTGATCGGTTCACCCTCATCACGCAGAACATCGACAATCTGCACCTGCGCGCCGGCAACTCCCCGCAACGCACCTTCCAGATTCACGGCAACATCAATCATGTGCGTTGTGCCAACGAGTGCAGCAAAGAGATGCCGCTGCTGGCGGAACCGCTGCGGCGGCGGCGCGAGAGCCGCGAGTTATCCGAGGCTGAATGGGCGTTGCTGCGTTGCGCGCGTTGCAATGGCTGGCTGCGGCCGCACGTGCTCTGGTTCGACGAGTTCTACGACGAGGAGCACTTCCGCTTCGAGAGTTCGGTGCGCGCCGCATCCGGCACGGACCTGCTGATCATAGTCGGCACCTCCGGAACCACGACGCTGCCCAATCATGTGGCGTCCATCGTGCACCAGCGCGGCGGCGCCATCCTCGACATCAACATCGAGGAAAGCGCCTTCACGCCGCTGGCGCGGAGCAGCAACCATGGCGCGTTCATCAAACAGCCGGCGGCGCGCGCCCTGCCGGCACTGGTCAAATTGTGCCGCTGACTGCCGCAGTGGCGGCGCCGACATGCTCCGCAGCCCGCTCTTCGTCAAAGGCCTCATCCGGAAAGCCTTCGACCAGTTTCCGGGTGCGCCGGATATGGGCGCTCATCAACTGCTCGGCCAGCGCCGCGTCCCCGTCCTGGAGCGCGAGCAGGATCTGTTCGTGCTCGTTCAGCGAACGATCCCAGTCGGCGGACTTCAATTGTTCGAAGTACCACGAGCGCATGTAGGGCATCTGCAACTGGCGGATCTGCTGGGCCAGCGTATTGTTCCCGCTGACCGAGATGATGAGCTGGTGGAATTCTGAATTGTTCTCCAGGTAGTTGACCCCGTGCCGGTCGCGGCGAATGGCGACGATGCGATCCAGCGCCGCCTGGATGCGCGCCCCATGATCGCCGGTGCCGACATTGCGCGCGGCCATGCCGGCGGCGAACCCTTCCAGCACCTCACGCACCTGCAATAATTCGATCACGTCCTTCCGCGTAAGCGAACGGACGATGGCGCCCTTGTTCGGTTCCAGGCGGATCAATCCATCGGCCCCGAGCCGGCGCAGGACTTCCCGCAAAGTGCTGCGGCTGACACCAAGCTCCCGGGTCAACCGGCTTTCCACCAGCCGCTCGCCAGCACCATAGACACCGTCACGGATCGCCTGTGTCAGTGCATTGACGGCGTGTTCCGAGGCGCTTGCGCCCTGGCGGCGGCGCGTCCGGTCGCGTTCCACGGCTGGCGAGGTGGTTTTTCTCTTGGCGTCCATTGTCTGACAATATATCGTATCAGTGCCCAAATTAATAGATATTTCGGTTGCTTTTTTTAATTATTGTCAGACAATACGCAAAAT
>CAYMXG010000370.1:0-1162 GCA_964394115.1 uncultured Enterobacteriaceae bacterium
TGGGCACTGCCATTCTCGGCATCGTGCTGTTCAATGAACCGGCGCACGCGGCGCGCCTTGCCAGCATCACACTCATCGTTGCCGGTATCGTCGGACTCAAGCTGACGACGTCGGCCTGAGCTCCTTCGCCACCGGATTTCCCCATGCCTGACACTGCATCGTTCTACACCTGCCATGCCCCCGGCGTGTATGAATCCCATCGCGCCACCACCGGCCCGTGGGATCCGGGCCTGCAACACGGCGGTCCGCCGGCCGCGTTGCTGGGGCATACGCTGCAACAACTCGGCGCATCGACGGGTGCACGCCTGGCGCGGATCACGTTTGATTTTTACGGCCCGGTACCGGTGGCGGAATTGTCGGTGGAAACCGAGGTGCTGCGCACCGGCAGCCGTATCCAGCTGTCAACCGCGACGCTGCGGGCCGGCGCGCGCATTGTCATGCGCGCCACGGGCTGGCACCTGCTCGCGGAAGCCGGGCGCAGTCCCACCGTGGCGCCGGTATTCACCATCCCGGCGCTGCCGGAGCACGAGACCCTCGCGCAATTCCCCGGCGCCGAGCGCTTTCCTTATGGGGACGCACTGGAATGGCGCTTCACTGAAGGGAGCTTTGATCAGCTGGGTCCGGGCACGGCGTGGACGCGGTGCCGTATTCCGCTGGTGCAGGGAAATCCACTGACCGGGCTGGAACGGACGCTGGTTGCCGTGGATTCCGCCAATGGCATCAGTGCGGAACTGCCGTTCACGGAGTGGACTTTCGTGCCGGTGGACCTCACCGTGGTCATGACACGTCACCCCGGGTCCGAATGGGTGGGGATGTCCGCGAAGACCACGCTGAACCCCGACGGTATCGGCATCACCGAGACAGTGCTGTTTGACGAACAGGGCGCCTTCGGCCGCGCGCTGCAGACCCTGTTCGTCGCGCCGCGCTGAGACGGAGCGCAGGATTCAGATCTTGAGGAACCAGGGAATGGCGATGAGCGTGAATCCGATTGCCGGCAACGCGATGGAATGGGTGACGAAATACGGATAAACCATCAGTGCCAGTCCGCATACCAGGGGCACGACTGCCTTCTGCTTCCTGCCGTACACGAAATAGCCGAGACCAAAGGCGCTGAAAAAAATACCCCAGTACAGGGAGGATTCGCTCAACCGGATGCCCCGGG
>CAYMXG010000370.1:1262-2808 GCA_964394115.1 uncultured Enterobacteriaceae bacterium
GCCTCCGGCCAGCGCCGGATGCCGGGAATGCTCTCCTCGCCTGCCGGCTGGACGCCGACGATCCGGACCGCCGGATTCTTTTCCTTCATGAACTTGGATACGCCCATGATGGTGCCGGTGGTGCCCATGGCGCTGACGAAATGGGTGATTGCGCCACCGGTGTCGCGCCAGATCTCGGGACCGGTGGTCTCATAATGGGCGCGGGGATTGTCCTGGTTGGCGAACTGGTCCAGTACCTTGCCTTTTCCCTCGCGCTCCAACTTCTCAGCCAGGTCGCGCGCGCCTTCCATGCCCTCCTGCTTCGTCACCAGCACGATCTCCGCGCCAAAGGCGCGCATCGCCGCGCGCCGTTCCGCACTCATGTGCTCGGGCATGATCAGGACCATGCGGTAACCGCGGATGGCGGCGACCATGGCCAGCGCGATACCGGTGTTGCCGCTGGTGGCCTCGATGAGTGTGTCACCCGGCTTGATCTCCCCGCGCCCTTCGGCGCGCCGGATCATGCTCAGCGCGGGCCGATCCTTTACCGAACCGGCGGGATTGTCTCCTTCCAGCTTGGCCAGCAAAATATTGGTGGTCCGCCCCGGCAGTCGCTGCAGGCGCACCAGCGGCGTGTTGCCCACGCAGGTCTCCAGCGTTGGAAATTCAGCTTTCGGGGTCATGTCTGCTTCAGGACAATTGTCGCGCCATGATCATGGCGTCTTCGCGCGCAACTCGCGCCGGATAATAATTGCGCCGCACGCCCACTTCGTTGAACCCGGCGCCCTGGTAAAGCCGCTGTGCTGCCAGGTTCGACGGACGCACCTCGAGAAAGATCACCTGCGCCAGGTGGTCGGCAGCCAGTTCGAGCATGCGGTCGAGCAGAAACCGGCCGAGTCCATGCCGATGCAACGGCGGGTCAATGCAAAGGTTGAGGATATGCGCCTCACCCGCGGCCACCGACATGACCGCATGCCCGGCAATGACACCCCCCCATTCCAGCAACCAGCAGCTGTAACTGACACGCAGGCAATCCTCGAAGATGGCGCGCGACCAGGGAAATTCATAGCCAAGCTTTTCAATGGCGAGTACATGGTCCAGGTCCGACTCCCGCATGGGCCGCACCGCGACCGGGGCGCTCTTCAGTACCGCGCTCATGCCTGTTCGCGCAGTATGGCCATGGCCATCTGCAGATCCGCCCATGCCTTGCGCTTCTCCGTGGGCGAGCGCAGCAGATAGGCCGGATGATAGGTGACCACCACCGGCACTTTTGGGTCCGGATACTCATAGCGCTGCCCGCGCATGCGGCCGATGGGCGTGTCAGTGTGCAACAGGTTCTGTGCCGCGATGCGCCCCAGCGCCAGGATGATGCGCGGCTGCACCAGTTCGATCTGCTTTTGCAGGAACGGCGCGCAGGCGGCGGCCTCCTCCGGCTTCGGATCGCGGTTCTGCGGCGGCCGGCACTTCAGGATATTGGCAATGAACACGTCTTCCCGTTTCAGGCCGATGGCAGCCAGCATGGCGTTCAGCAACTGCCCGGCGCGACCGACAAAAGGCTCGCCCTGCC
>CAYMXG010000371.1:0-2807 GCA_964394115.1 uncultured Enterobacteriaceae bacterium
CCCAGACTGAAGCCGTCATCCGCCCGGACGCCATCATCACCTCCAACACCAGTTCGATTCCGGCCGCGCGGCTGTTCTCGCACCTGAAACATCCGGAGCGCACCACGGTTACGCATTTTTTTGCGCCCGCCTACCGCAACCCGGCGGTGGAAGTGATCCGCTGGGAGAAATCCGACCCGGCCATGATCGAATACCTGCGCTGGCTGTTCTGCACCACGGGCAAGGTGCCGCTGATGACGAAGGACGTGGTCTGTTTCATGCTCGACCGCATCTTCGACAACTGGTGCAATGAATCCGGCCTGTTGCTCAAGCAGTCCACGCCTGCGCAGGTGGACACCATTGCCGCCGAGTTTGCCACCGTGGGACCATTCTTCGTGCTCAACATGTCCAACGGCAATCCCATCATCGTCGAAACCAATACGCTGCAGATGGAGGAGGAGGGCGCCCATTATCGTCCCGCGGAGGCGTTCCGCACTGGTGGCCGCTGGGACACGGTGAAAATGGGGGAGAAGGCGGAGGTCCCGGCAACCCTGGCCGCGGTGATCCGCGACCGGTTGCAAGGCATCCTGCTGTCCCAGTCCGTGGATATCCTGGATCGTCACATCGGCACGCCGGAAGACCTGGACCTGGGCTGCCGCCTGGCATTTGCGTTCCGCAAGGGTCCGCTGGAGTTGATGCGCGACCTGGGCCAGGCCGAATGCATGCGCATCCTGAACCAGTTCCAGAAGGATCAGCCCGGCATGCCCATGCCGAAGTGCGACATGACCGCGTACCAGGACTTCAACCGTTTCGTGCTGGTGGATGACGTCCCTGCGGCCGGCGCTGACCATTCAGGGGTCACAGCAGACGCTAAACATACAGGGGTCAGAGCTTCAGCTCTGACCCCGGATGCGCAGGTAGTCAAAGTGATCACATTGCGCAGACCGGAAGCGTTGAACGCGATCCACGACGAAATGACGAACGAGATCCTGGCGGTGATCAACAAGTTCGAACAGGACCCGACGGTCGCGGGCTTTGTCATCACCGGCTATGGCGCGCGCGCATTCTCTGCCGGGGCAGACATCGGTCGCTTCCCGTCCATGTTGGGGGACAGAAACCAGTCCGCGGAATATGCCCGCGTCTGTTCACGCTTGCTGGTGCATCTCGATGCCTGCAAAAAACCGGTGGTGGCGGCATTGAACGGCATGGCCCTGGGTGGCGGCCTGGAACTGGCCATGCGTTGCCATGGCATTGTCGCCACCCACAATGCCTGGATGCAGTTCCCCGAGATTACGCTGGGGATCGTGCCCGGTATCGGCGCCATGGTGGTGCCGTACCGCCGCTGGCCCGCGGCGGCGAACACCTTTCATCACATGCTGACCCGGGCGGAAAAGCTGGATGCTGAGGCCGCCACCGAACTGGGCATCATTGACACGCTGGTGTCCGATCACGGCAGCCTCATTCCGGCCGCGGTGTGGCTGGTCAACGACCTGCGTGATCGGACACATCACATCGCTGAAGGCCCGGTGCGCATTCCGCCCGTGATCATCGAAGTGACGTCGCCCCATGCTGCATCGGGCCAGCGGCTCAGCGCCACCGTGCTGGAGATCCTGCGCCGCTCCATCCAGGAGGCGGCAGCAGCGAACTCGCTGAACGAAGCATTGGAGATCGGTTACTTTGGTTTCGGAGACTCGGCCTGCACCGCTGCGGCGAAGGAAGGCATCTCCGCCTTCGGCGAACGCAGGAAGCCGGATTTCGCGAAGACGGGTTGAGCAGAACCCCGTTCGTCATTCCGGCAAAGGCGGTCATGCCGAGTCATGTGTCATTCCGGCGAAGGCCGGAATCCAGCTGATTTGAGGAGTTTTCGATGCTTGTCGATTTACTGGAAAAGGAAAAGGTCCCTTTCGAGACGCTGCACACCCGCTACGGCGTGCTGCTCCAGCTGGTGCGCGGGCTGCTGGGCGTGATACCCAACTGCGACCTTTACCTGGAGATCTGGCCACCGGCATTCCGCTCCTACAACGTGATGGTGCCGAATCTCCTCAATCTGCCGTTCTTGATCTGGGGACTGGGCGCACGGCGCACGACGGTGGGGTTGGCAATGTACGTGTCGAGCCGCGTGTCCGGTTGCCCGTACTGTTCCGCGCATACCTGCTCATTCGCCCTGCGGCGCGGGGCCAGCATCGAGCAGGTGAGTTCGGCCCTTGACGAAGAGCGGAATCTGACGATGGCCGATCGCGCGGCCGTGCGGGTGGCCCACGGGCTCTCGACTGTACCGGCCACCATCAACGACGAAACGCGCGCCGACCTGTATCGCGTATTTTCCAAGTCCGACGCCGAGTGGGTGGTGCTCTCCATCGTCATGATGGGCTTTCTCAACAAGATGATGGACGCCCTCGGTGTCCCGCTCGAAGAGACCGTCGCATCCGAGGTGAACGGCGTGATTTCAGCTTCGGGGTGGACGCCCCGCAATCACATGAAGAGCGCAATCCTGGCCGGAGATCCGCCGGGCGCCGACTCGTTGCTGAGCCGGCTGGGCGTGGTCCGTCACATCCCCGAGGCCATCAAGCTCGACAAGCAATGGACCGCGGGCGTCCCGGACAGTTGGCCGGCCGTCGGCGAGTTCCTGCGGCAGAAGACCGGTCACAATTTCCCTGTGCTGTCGCGCCTGCGGCACCGCCGGGCCATTCGCGCCATCGCCACCATGATCAAGGACAACCTGGATGAAAGCATCATCGGCCGCGACAACAAGCTTGCAGCCGGACTGATTTTTGCGCGCACTGTTGGCAATCCTGCGCTGGAAGGGGAACTGCGCTCGCTCGGCGCAA
>CAYMXG010000372.1:0-2805 GCA_964394115.1 uncultured Enterobacteriaceae bacterium
ATACAGGACCTTCCGGTTGGAACCGGGGGACTGGCGTTCCTCGGTGATGAACAGGTCGATTTTCGCCTTCACCAGGTCGGACAGTTTCCGGTAACCATAAAGTCGTGAATCGAAGTCCGGCTGCAGCTTGGTAAGGTAACTCCCGAACGCAGCCAGGTGTGCCCAACCCGAGTCATCAATGGATTGCTCCAGCGCCGTCAGCAGGAATTGCTTGGGAAACTCATGCCTGGCAGGCGATTCCTCCGCGGCCTTTTGCCCGGGGACAATCTTGTGCCGGCTGACCGCCTTGCCTGCCGGCGCCTCCGCCCTGACGCGCGACGCGGGCCGCAGCACTTCCGTGAACAGGAACCGGTGGCACGCATTGCGGAACGCTGCGGGTGTCTTCTTCTCACCGAAGCCCAGCACCGTCAGGCCCTCCTCGCGCAGGCGCATGGCCAGCCCGGTGAAGTCGCTGTCACTGGTCACCAGGCAAAAGCCGTCGAACTTGCGCGTATACAGCAGGTCCATGGCATCAATGATAAGCGTACTATCGGTGGCGTTCTTGCCGGTGGTGTAGGCGAACTGCTGCACCGGTTTGATGGCGAACTGCTGCAGCACTTTCTTCCATGAGACGCTGTGGGGCGAGGTGAAATCACCGTAAATCCGTTTGACCGTGGCCTCGCCGAAGCGCGCAATTTCCGCCAGCAACCCCTCGATGACCGCGGCCTGGGAATTATCCGCATCAATCAGGACCGCCAGGCGCAGGGTCGGTTCTTCGGCTTCCGGTTTTCCTCCAACTCGGGGCAATGCCATGGTTCCTCCAGTGCGCGCGCCGGGCGCTCAGGCGATCGGCGCGGCTTCCGCGTCCGCCAATTTCTTCAGGTAACGCCGCATGGCCACGCCGGCGCGATCCGCCGCCACGTCGATCTCGTAGTAATCCTCGCGCGACTCCAAGGCCTGCATCCTGGCAATCTGCTCCATGGCGAACAGGTCCTCGCTGAACGCCATGGTCTGGGCCTTGAGCATGAAGGCGTCGATGTCCGGATCCTTGCGGGCGAAGTTCCGGCAGGCGGCAAAGTAATAATGTGTCGCGTGCTGTGTCTCCGGTGTGATCAACTGCGCCACCTTGATGGTGGGCTGGGGCTGCTGTTGTTCCACCGGCAGGGTCAGGTTCTTCAGGAACCCGGTATTGACATGCAGGCCGGGCGACACGTACTGGGCGCCGGAACTGCGCAGCGCCTTCTGCCCCTCCCAGCCCAGCGGCCTGGAATAAATGCCGGGTAACACGCATTCCACATGACGCCAGACTTCGAAGTTCGGCTCTGCCACGGTCAACTCGACGGGTGCACGCGCATATTCCGGCGTGCCAAACGTGGTCTCATGCAGGAAACTCAGATGCGACAGGTCCAGCAGGTTCTCGTGCATGTGCACGTAACTGCCCTTGATATTCAGGTAGCCGATATAGAGATCCCAGTCCGGAGAGCCCAGCCATTCCGGATGCGGCAGCAGATTTTCATCCGCGGCGTCAAATTCGCCCGCCCAGATCCAGACAAAGGGTGTGCGCTCCACTGCACGATAGCGGCGCAGGCGGACATTTTCCGGGGGTTGCTGTTGCGACGGTACCGCAATGCATTTACCGGTGCAGTCATAGCGAAAGCCATGGTAACCGCATTGGATCACATCCCCGTCCAGCTTGCCGTGCTCCAGGGGAAACGAGCGGTGGCAGCACCGGTTCTGCAGCGCCACGGGCGTACCGTCTTCACGGCGGAACAACAGCACTGAGCGCCCCAGGACCTGCCGCGACATCAACCTGCGCGAGATCTCGTCGCTGCGCGCCGCCACGTACCACGCATTGCGTATCAACGGCGTGTCCTTGTTGGCCATGGCAGCCGCGGCCACCCTGGCAAGTTTCCGCTGGCGTTCGCCTGGCACGGGAACAGACATAATTCCAATCCTCCTCGACTGCTCTGACGAAGGTAACGCACCACGTAGGCCCGAATTAAGGGGATTATACGGCGCGGGTCAGCTACAGGGCATAATAGCCGCAATCATGATCCTTGCTTCCAATGCCGCCCGCCCCTTTCACCTTGGGCCGTTCCCTCTGGAACGCCTGCCCCGTGACCCGGCGGTGGCGACCAGGGAGTTTGCCGGTGCACGCATATCCAAACCCGTTTTGGAAGGCGCGCCGCCCGAAACCAACTATTTGCGCGCCGCCGATGCCTACCTGAACCTTTTCCGACAATTCCGCCATGGTGAAATTGCACGGCTGCAAGCGCCGGTGCCGGCGGACGTCGCACTGCGCAGCCGCGACATCAAGGGATCGGCCTATTTTCTGGACGGCGGCCAGGCAGGAATTTGTTTGCTCGGGGACTCGATCTGGCTGGATGGAATTTCCCCGCCGCCTCACACCCATGGCATCGTCGTTCTGGTGGAGCATCCACGCCTCCCCGAGCCCGGCAATCCGGCCCGGGAATGGTTGCAGGATGCCGTGATCACAACGGCAAACCTGCGCGCCGTAGAAATAGCAGTGTGCCTGGCCGCGCATATCCGGCAAATGGGATTTGCCGCCAGTGCGCACGACCGGACCATGGGCGACGTGGACCTGGATCGCCTGCTGGTGCTTTCCGGCCTGGGTGTGCGCAACGAGGATCGCGTCTGCAATCCGTTTCTGGACGAGGCGTTTGCCGTGGCGGCGGTCACGACCGATTACGAACTCGCGCCGGACCTGCCCTTGTCCGCGGATGCCCGCCGGGGCCGTACTTTATCCTGGTGGCTCGGCGCGGGCGGCGCCACCTCCGGGCTGGAGCGCTGGCGCCAGCAACGGCG
>CAYMXG010000373.1:0-2797 GCA_964394115.1 uncultured Enterobacteriaceae bacterium
TTACTCCGTCGCGCAGCCGGGGCGGAAGTGTCCAGCCGTTCAGCGTGCGTACCGGCACGGGTGCGCGGCCGGTTTCCGGCGCGGCCGTGTCGGCGTCGACAACTGCCGGCTCAGCGCCATGGACCCGGTTGGCAAGTGCGACCGCAGCGGCGATCCCGCCAAAGCGCAATAAATCGAGAAGGGTTCTGCGTGTGATCATGGTCATCACCTCAATGCTGATGGCTGGAATGCGCGCCGTCGTCCCCGGCAGCGGCATCCGGTGTGGATTCAGGGTCCCCGTTCCGGAGTTCGTGCATGCCGTGTTCCTGATGGCCTACACCCGGCCCTGGGTCGGAGAGTCGTATTGGTTCCACGGTGGCGCTTTCAATCCGCGCGTCACTGGGCAGGGCGGTGCCGACGGCATGTTCGAGATCGACGCGCGCCAGCCAGTAGTCCCGCACGGCCTCCAGGTACGACTGGTAGGCGTCGTATTCCTGCTGCCGGGCCAGGATCAGCTCGAACTGGCCCACCAGCATGAAGTTCTGCAACTCCTGGGTACTAGCCACTATTGCTTTGCGTTGCGGGATCAAGTCGGTGACGTGACGGGACGCGCGACCCCGGGCGGCCAGCATGCGCTGGTAGGCATCGGCCACCTGCGCCTGAATATCCAGTTCCAGTTGTGCCAACTCAGCCTGCGCCAGTTCCACCAGGCCCTGCGCCCGCAGCATGCGTCCCTGCCCCTGGTTGAATATGGGCAACGCCAGCGACAGCGTGGGGCCGAAGAGATGGGTGCCGTCCGCCTCCCGTTCACCTTCCACGCCCACGGCAAGGAACGGCAGCCAGCGCCAGCGCTGCACCAGGTCCGCAGCCGCGGCCGCGTTGGTTACTTCCCGCTGCCTGGCGTCCAGGTCCAGGCGCTGCGCCAGCGCCAGCGACTGCAGAGCCGCCAGCGGATCCTCCGCACTGACCGGCACCGGCAACGCGGAGTCAAGTGTCCATCGGCGCTCTTCCGCGCGCAGGCCCATGAGGCGATTCAGCGCCCAGCGACTGGTCTCGGCATTCGCCTGCGCGCCGTCCGCTGCCAGTGCCGCCTCCGTGGCCGCGGCCCGTTCCCGGTTCAGCTCCAGTTCATTAATATTGCCGGCGTCAAAAAACCGCTGTGCCAGATCCGCGGAAGCCCGCGCGGACCGCGCGATGATGTCCCGCAGCGCGGATACCTGCGTGGCGCTGATCGCCTGCACGGCCGCGGCATTCACTGCGACGGCCAGCGAACGGATGCGCTCCGCCACGCGGGCTTGTTCCTGTTCCAGTTCCCCGCGGGCAAGGCTGCTGCGCGCGCGCAGCAACAACAGGTCGGTGAAGTTCTGCACCAACCCGAAGCCCAGGCGCATACTCTCCCCGGCCGCGTTGGAATCCAGCGCGGACAGTCTCACTTGCGGATTGCTGAGGCGGCCCGCCTCAAAGACATCGGCCTGCGCCAGACCCAGCCGTGCATACTCAATGCGCAGTTCGGGATTTCGCATAAGTGCAATGGACATGGCTCGCTGCGGCGTCAACGGGGCGGCCAGCAGCATGGCGATGACATCGTCACTTGCGCTGGCCGATTGCGGGGCACCGCGCTCGCGCAACAGTGCCTGCACGTCACCCATTCCCCGATCCGCGGGGACCTCGGCGCATCCGGACAGGATTACGACCGCCACAACGGGCAGCCAACATTTTGTGTAACGCATAAACGCATCTCCCAAAAACCAGACAACGGCGCGTACGCGCGCACCGGATACCAATCAGGAATTCAGAGTGATGCGGTGGGAGGTCGAAGCGGGGGGTGCGTAGGTGAATGCGGAACCGCGGCCCGCGCGACGGCGGGCAACGTTGTGTTCGCCAACTGCGTTGCGGACAGGAACCGGGGCGGCATCGTCGCGGTGTTACACATATGGTTGCAGTTACCGGTGCAGGTGCAGCCACAGTCGCAACCGGCGCCCACGCTTTGCGTGGAATCCGGTGCGCCGGTATCGACCGCATGTGCGGCGTGGCCGGCGGCATGTGCGTCCGATGCCGTGACTGCGACAGCCGTGTCCCCATGCCGGCAGGCGCTGAACGCCGCGGCGCTGCCGGTCAGGGCCAGCACCCAGATGAGGACAATTGACACGCGGCGGCGGAACGTTGAATTCATGGGATGCAGTCTAGCGCAGGCATGGGATTCCCGGCAAAGGTGCGGTGGTTACAGTTAAGGAAATTCTTATTAATTCGTCATTCCCGCGAAAGAACGTCACCCCCGCGAAAGCGGGGGCGGAATCCAGTATCTTGATTTTGCCGGGTTCCCGCTTTCGTGGGAACGACGACTACGAAATAAATCGGCGTGTCCTTAGCAGTGGGAGGGGCGCAGTCCTGATGACCGTTTCGGATTGATCGGTTAGGCTTGGGTCATTGGACGATTCGGAGTGTCAGAAATGATCGATATCACTGCGACGCGACTGATGGCAACCCGGAATCATCCGCCATTGATCACATTGTTGTTGCGCGGCGGTCTTGGCTTGGTTGGCATGTGCCTGTTTTCCCCGTTATCTGCGGCGGCGGCCGTTTCCGTGGAGGTAATGGAAACATTCCCGGCGCCGTCCGTGCGGGCGCTGGCCGTGGATCAATCTTTCTACGTGCATATCAGGTACGCCTCCGAAACGCCGCTCAGAATCCATGTGCGCCCGGTCACGCGGGATGAGGAAGGCAGCGCCATTAACGGTGGCTCGGTGCTGTTACCTCCCGGTTCAGGTGAAACCCTGGGCTGGTTCGCGCTGCGCGCACCCGGTGTCGTGAATGAATA
>CAYMXG010000374.1:0-2785 GCA_964394115.1 uncultured Enterobacteriaceae bacterium
CGGCCACCAATGCGGCCACTGAGCCCCCGCCGGAATAACCCACCAACGCCACCTTATCGAATTCCGCGGCCGCCTCGGTGATGGCCGCATTCATGGCAGTGATGACTGTTTCCGAGTATCGGTGACTGGTCCAAACGCTCACATCACATGCCGGCGGCAGTGGCCGGGGTTGATATTGGCACGGGCGGGCCAGGTACAGCACCGCCGGGCCCGGGTCCTGCATGGCCAGCCTCAGTGCCACGGATTGCCGGGGCGTGGGATCGGCGGAAGGCTGATTCCGGCGTCGCCAGGCGTGTCCATCCCCCTCGATGTACACCGTCAATATCTGGCCCGGCTCAAGGGCGACTCTTTGCAGCGCAAATAACCTGAATTCACCCGTGCTGAGGGAAACGGGCACAAAACCTGCCGCTTCTGCCGTTGCGGCGGTGTTTTCCGCGCCTGGAGGTGATAGCGCACAACCGGCCAGACACATCAGCAGGCTGGACACAGTGTGTCGAATATCACACCGGGGAAGGAACCTCTGAGCGATTTGGCCTCTCCAAAGTACAATGGCTGTACGCATTTCTTTCCCATCCAGGGAGTTGAGCACGATGACATTCTATAAGTTTGTTGCCGGCAGATCGGCACTGATTCTTGCGGCTGCCCTTTTGATCGCGCCCATATACGCCGCACAGGCGGCAACCACCGCCGGGGCGGTCGAAACCGTCAAGGGCGCCGCCACGGCGCAAGCCGGCACCGAGACTGCGCGCGCACTGGAGAAGGGCGCGGCATTCTTCGTCAGCGACGTGATCCGCACCGAGTCCAATTCCGCGGTCAAGCTCAAGTTCGCCGACGAGACGGTGTTCTTCCTCGGCGCAGACTCGGAACTCAGCGTGGACAAGTTCAGCTACGGAGACCCGGCCCAGGAGAACGGTTTCGCCAGCAAGCTGGCCAAGGGCACGTTCCGCTTCGTCACCGGCCTCATCGCGAAGGAGAAACCCGATGCCATGGAGGTCAGCACCAACGTCGCCACCATTGGTATCCGCGGCACCAACGTGGCCGGTCAGGCCGACGCCACCAGCGCCACCGTGATCCTCATGGAACCCGAGGGGGACCCGCGCCCGACGGAGATACTCGTGGCCAACCAGTACGGTTCCGTGACCATCAATCAGCCCGGCTACGGTACCGAAGTCCCGGACCAGTTCAGTCCTCCTTCGCCGCCGCGACGCATGAAGCTGGACGCGATCAACAGCATCCTGCGCTCAATCCAGTCGGTGCAACGCGTCAACATCCCTCAACCCAGAATGCGATAAAAATAGAGGGGTCTGTCTCCTCTAATTTTGTACACTGCTGCGCATGAAGCTGTGGCAGAAATTCCAGCGCAACGGTATGCGCATCGCGCTGAACTTCGTGGTGCTGGGCATTTTCCTGACCCATTCGGCCGGTGAATTGCCGCTACCCCTGATCGGGTTTCTCGAGAACTATGCCTACGACGCGCGCATGCGTGTCAGTGCCACCGAGACCCAGGACCCCCGCGTCGTCGTCGTGGACATCGACGAGCGCAGCCTCGCGGAGGACGGCCGCTGGCCGTGGAGCCGCGATCGCATGGCGCGCCTGCTGGACAACCTGTTCGAGCGCTATCGCGTATCGGTAGTGGGTTTCGACGTATTGTTTGCGGAGCCGGACGACAGTTCCGGGCTGGGGACGCTGGAACATCTCGCCGCCGGGGAACTTTCCTCGTACGGTGAATTTCGCGAACGGCTGGAAACGCTGCGGGAACGCCTCGATTACGATGGGCAGTTCGCGCGCAGCATGACGGGCCGGCCCGTGGTGCTCGGTTTCTACTTCAGCGAGGCGGGTATCGGCAGCAGCGACCTGCGCAGCGGTGCGCTGCCCGCGCCGTTGTTCAACGCGGCGGAATTTCCAGGCGCCGAAGGAGTGCAACGGGCGACCGGTTATGGCGCCAACCTGCCAACGTTGCAGGCCCAGGCTTCGGGCGCCGGTCATTTCAATCCCCACGTCGACCCGGACGGGGTCGTGCGCCGCGTACCGATGTTGCAGCAGTACGAAGGCGGCCTGTACGAATCCCTGTCTTTGGCGATCGCGCGCCGCGTCCTCGAAGTGGACGAAGTTGTGCCGGTCATTGCCGCGGACGTCGCCCGCAATTATCAGGAGCTGGAGGCCCTGAAGGTGGGCCCGGTCACGATCCCTGTGGACGCGAGGTCCCGCGCTCTGGTCAAGTACCGCGGCAAACGCAACAGCTACCCATACCTGTCCGCAAGCGATGTACTACACGGCAGGGCGGACGCCGCCGTGCTGGAAGACGCCATCGTGCTCGTCGGAACGTCCGCGCCGGGCCTGTTCGACCTGCGCGCCACGCCGGTGGACGAGATCTACCCGGGTGTTGAGGTCCACGCAAACCTCGTCGCAGGCATCCTGGACAACGATATTCGCCACAGTCCGGCGTGGACCCAAGGCGTCGAGTTCATCAATATGCTCTTCGTGGGACTGGCCATCATCCTCTCCATCCCGTTCCTCGCGCCGCTCTGGTCGATGGTATTCGCGGGCGCGCTGATGATCGGGACCGTGACCGTCAATTACGGCCTCTGGCAGGGGGTCAATATAGTAGTTCCCCTTGCCGCCACGCTGTTGCTCATCCTGTTCCAGTTCCTGATCAATATGAGCTACGGTTTCTTCTTTGAACGGCGCAACAAGGGTCTCATCACCGATCTGTTTGGCCAATACGTGCCGCCGGAACTGGTTGAGGAGATGAGCGAGGATCCGGGCGCCTACAAGGCCGACGCGG
>CAYMXG010000375.1:0-2779 GCA_964394115.1 uncultured Enterobacteriaceae bacterium
GCGGCAATCAGTTCATCGGCAATCATTGGAGATGACCGTTTTGGACGTGGAAGCCATCAAGCAGGCCGCAGCCGCCCTGTACTCATCATCGCTGCCCTATCACAACTTCAGTCACGCGCTGGCCGTGGTAAAAGTGGCAGAGCAGATCGTGGAAAAGTGCAGAGCCGAGGGCGTGCCTGTGGATGGTGATGTGGTGATCCTTGCGGCCCTGTTTCACGATGCCGGGTTTCACGACGATCACGCCCGCCTTGGCTTTGCGTCCAAGGAGGCATATTCCGCGGAACTGGCGCGGCGTGAACTGGGCAAGTACGGTGCCGCACCACAAATTGTGGAGCAGGTATGCGACGCGATCCTGAGCACCCATTACGATGGCATCTGCCGCAGCAACGAATCGAAGGCAGTGCGCGCGGCGGATCTGGCCGGACTTGCCGCGGAGTACAGCATCTTCAAACGCAACACCGTGCGTCTCAAAAAGGAGCATGAACTGCTGTCCGAAACCCGCACCGAGTGGCCGGAATGGCGGGACAGCGCGATTGCCAGGGTGAACCTGTTTCTGCGTCAGGATCTGAATCTGACCCGGGATTACTTCGATGCCGAAGGGCATTCGGTATTTCACCGGCGGACCCAGGAAAATTTGCGCCGCCTGCAGGCGGACCCGAGCGATGCAGTCATGGAGGACAAAGAAATTGCCTGTTTATGATTATCTTTGTCCGGCCAACGGCCGGACTGTGGAAGTCGTACACGATACTGCCGTGACCTTGCGAACCTGGGGTGAAGTTTGTTACCTGGCGCAGATGCAGCCTGGAAATACGGACCCGGGCGCCGCGGTCCAGCGCGTCATTCGTTCCGCTCCGGCTGTTGCCACCAATGAATCCAACCAGGAACTCCGAGACCTGGGATTCACCAAACTGGTGAAGAGAGAAGAGGGCGTCTACGAGAATGTGACCGCCGCCCATGATGAATCCCGGTATATGGTGCGCGGCAGGAAGGAAACCGTGCCGCACGTACACAAGAAAGTGGGCGACTGAGTCCCTGCGGAGCAATCCTGGATGGCGACCGCAACCGTCGACACCGACATGCAGACACTCCGGCGCCTGGTGGATGTTTCCACTGAACTGGCGGTCAATTATGGATTTCAGGCCTTCGGCGCCGTCGTCATCCTGGTGGTCGGATGGTATGCCAGCCGCTGGGTCGGAAAGATTGTCGGCGCGTTTTGTGATCGCTCGCACATGGATGTCACGCTGGCGCGTTTTTTCGCCAATCTGGCGCGTACTGTCATGCTGCTGTTTGTGGTCATCATCGCGCTGGGGAAATTCGGCATCACAATTGCGCCGTTTATCGCCGCCCTCGGCGCCGTTGCCTTTGGCGGCACGCTGGCATTGCAGGCGCCCCTGTCAAATTACGGTGCCGGACTTTCCATCATCCTTACGCGGCCATTCGTGGTCGGAGACACCATCCGCGTGGCCGGAATCATCGGTGTTGTCGAGGACATCCGGCTCGCACATACGCAACTCAGCAGTGAAGACGGGGAGACCATCACCATCCCCAACAAGGACATCGTCGGCGAGATCATCCATAACTCCTTCGGCAACCTGGTGGTGGAAGCGGTGGTCAGCGTGGGCTACGACGCCGATATGGAAAAGGTCATTGCCTTGATCCGCGGTGCAATTTCCGCCTGCCGGGATGTGCCGGAAAAACCCGCGCCCAACGTGGGTATTCAGCGATTCGGCGATTCAGGAATTGAAATCGGCTATCGCTACTGGGTTCCGACGCGTCGCTACTATCAGATCATGTTCGATGTGAACGGGCGTATTCTGGCCGCGTTCCGGGCCAACGGCATTCACATTTCCCTTCCACGCCGCGACGTGCGCATGTTGCCGGCGGGCTGACGCCGGACTGCCGTCCCTGGCAGGTTTCGAGCGTCCGTGCGATTGTTACTCTTGATCAGTTCCAGCTTTGCAACCTGATTTTCCAGCTGCCATCGGGCTGGCGCGCCAGCACGTTGGTCATCTGTCCATCCAGACTGTTGACCTGTCCGTTGCTGGTGAACTTCGACGTCCACACCGCGCTCTGGTACAGCGTGTCGCCTTCGAGCCGTTCATTGACGCTCAGGAAGCGGAAATCGCTTGCGCCAGATTTGCGCTTCGCAATCCAGTAATCACCGATGGCACCGGGTGCGGCAATGAGCTCCGTCCCCGGAGACACGAGCACTGCGTCGTCCGTGTAAAGCCTGGCAATGGCGGCAGTGTCACCGGAGTTCACGACACTCGCCCAGGAAACCGCTTGGGGCACGGTTTCCGCCAGGGACGCGGTAGACGCGGTGCCGATGAGTGCTGCAAGTATCAATTTCGAATGTTTCATGGTGTAGCTCCTCAAGTAGTTGATGGAGCCACTGTATAGAGTCGCATATTGTTTACAATAGCAGTTGCATTGACATACTGTTTCCAAAATAGAGACAATGTACCCATGGACCGGCTGGAAAGTGTGCGTGTCTTTATGGTTGTCGCGAGACTCGAAGGATTCTCCGCGGCTGCCAATGAACTGGGAATATCCAAGGCCGCCTGCTCAAAGCACGTGGCGCGCCTCGAAACCGATTTGGGCGTGCGCCTGCTCAACCGCTCCACACGCAGCGTCGGGCTGACAGAGGCCGGTGCCGCGTACCGGGATCGGATGCGGGAGATCCTTGCGGACATTGAAGAGACCGAGTCCGTCATTGCGCAACTGAACACGGAACCGCGCGGACAACTCCGCGTCATGGCGCCGACTTCCTACGGGTCAT
>CAYMXG010000376.1:0-2779 GCA_964394115.1 uncultured Enterobacteriaceae bacterium
GACGTTGCCCTCTCACGGCGAAAACAGGGGTTCGAGTCCCCTAGGGAGCGCCATAATTCATTGGATACTGCACAGGTCCGCAACGGTTACCTCCACCGACCCGGCGCACACCGATGATGTCTCCTGCCACCAGCAATTCTCCTGTCCAATTTTCCGGCCCGCCGTGCGGGCTGCCCCGCCGCCTGGGCGCGATGTCCTATGACGGCATGCTGCTGCTGGCGGTGCTGTTCGTTGCCACGTTTGCCGTGTTGCCGCTGACCGGAGGTAACGCCGTTTCCAGCGGCAATCCGCTCTATGCCGGGTACCTGCTTCTGATCACATATATCTATTTTGCCGGCCAATGGGTCCGCGGCGGCCGGACACTGGGCATGCGCGCCTGGCACATTCGGCTATTGAAGCAGGATGGCAGCGCCCCGGACTGGTTCGCGTGCAGCGTGCGTTTCGCCGCCGCATGGCTGTGCTGGGCGCCGGCAGGATTGGGATTCCTCAGTGGCATCGCCCGCCCGGATCGCCTGGCGTGGCACGACCGGGCTTCAGGAACCTGGCTCGTAGTTGAGTCGCATCCGCACCGCTAAGGAAATTCTGAACAGGCTCTCAATGTGTCTTACCGGCGCAAGCCGGTATCCAGGGGATGGCCGATGAACCTCTGGACCCCGGCCTGCGCCGGGGTGACGGAGGAAGATATTAGTCCCGCAGCAACCAGAGCAGCACCCCGGCGAGCACCACGGTGGGTGCGGCGACACTGATGGGCGAGGCAATGCCGTACACCATGCCCATGTTCCCGGACGCCTGGCTGAGGATGTGAAAGACCACCCCGGCCATCGCGCCCTGGAACACCCGTTGGCCCACCGGCATGGAGCGAAGGTGCACCCGCACCATGGGTACCGCAAGAATGATCATGGCCAGGATCGAGAACGGCCGCACCAGCTTCACCCACAGCGCCTGTTCATAGATGCGGCTATCCTGTGAATTTTCATTCAGGTATTTGATGTAATTGAACAGTCCGACCAGGGTCAGGTACTGCGGCTCAATGATGATCAGATTCAACATCTCGGGGTCCAGCAAGGATTCCCAGGCGGCCCGGTTAAGATGGCGTTTCTGGATGGTGTCCCCGTCGATGGTCGTCTGCCAGATGTTCTCAAGCAACCAGCGATCCTTTACATAGAGGGCCTGCCTGGCCCGGGTGCTGGTGCGCAGGCGGTTATCGGCATCAAACTCATATATATAGATCTGCTCTACATGCCTGCCGGGCAGGATCTTGCGGATATTGATGTAACTGTTGCCGTCACGCGCCCAGAATCCGTATTTGCTCTTCAGGGTAATCTGCTGGGTCATGGACAGGGAGCGCAGGTTCTGCGCCTTCTCCTCGCTGAACGGCGCCACCAGCTCACTGTTGATCACTGACAACACGACCAGCAGCAATGCAGCCCGGGCCAGCAACCCGCCCAGCTGCGCGCTGGAGACACCGGCGGTCCTGATGACAGCGAGTTCACTGTTCTGCGCCAGTATTCCCAGGGTGGCCATGGAACCAATCATCGCGGCGATGGGAAACAGTTCGCTGGCCAGGCGCGGCGTGGTCAACAGCACATAGGTCACCGCCTGGAACACGCCATAGTTCCCGCGTCCGGTTTCCTCAAGCTGGTCGATGAGGGAAAAAAACGCAAACAAGGCCACCAGCACCGCCAGCGCCAGTAACGTGGTCCAGAACAGCATGCGGGCAAAATACCGCCGCAAAGTATTCATGCAGTCCGCCTCATGCCCGGCGCTGGCGCAGCCAGCGCCGGAGTCCCGGCAGGTGCAGGATCAGGAACAGCACGCCGACCAGGAGCAGGTGCACCCACCACAGGCCGATGAACGCCGGCAACTGATCACGCTTGCACAGCGTCTTCGAGATGCCCAACAGGTTGCTGTAGATAAAATAGATCGCCACCGCGACAAACACCGGTGCATAACGATGTTCATTGAAGGAGAACCGGTTCATCGCCACTCCCAGCAGCGGCAACAGCAATGCGGCGATGATGGCGGACAACCGCCATTGCAGTTCGGCCAGATGGGCGGGCGATGTCTGGCTCAATAGCTGCAGCGTGGGGATGGCCTCGAGTTCATCAGCCGTGGTCCCCGGCATACCCTGCTGCAAAAGGACCGCGTAGGCGCGGTATTCCGTCACCTGGTAATTCAACGCCCCCGGCATGCCCAGGTAGCGGCGCCCGTCTTCAAAGCGCACGTAGCGGCTGCCGGTTCGCGGATCGGTCTCGAAGCGGGCCCGATCCGATGTCAGCACGCCGAGGCGGTTGCGTTCGCGCACCTGCAGGAACACGTCCTCCATGAGTTCGCCATCCCTGGCCAGGCGTTCAACATAGACGATGCGATCACCCTTGCTGAACTCCCGAAACTGGCCGGCAGCGATGCCGGTGACATCCGATTCCACCTCGGCTCGATCGCGGAGTTCCTGGACCCGTCCTTCCGCCCACGGCGCCAGAAAGAAACTCACGGCCAGCACCAGCACGGCATACCGGCCGGCGAGGCGCGCCACCGTGGCCATCTGGAAATTCCCGGAAATGCCGGCGCTGTACATCACCACCAGTTCCTTGTCCCGGGCCATGCGCGACATGGCAAGCATGACCGCCAGGAAGATCCCGATGGGGAGAACCTTGGGCAACATGGCGAGCACCTTCATGCCCAACATGTGCAGGATGAGTTCGGCCGGCAGTTTGCCGGAGGCTGCATCGGCCAGGTATTCGACGAACCGGTTGCTGGCGAGCACCAGCAACAGCAGGCC
>CAYMXG010000377.1:0-2771 GCA_964394115.1 uncultured Enterobacteriaceae bacterium
CCTGCAAGCTGGGCATTGCTTCTTCCCGTGGCCTGGCCGGGGAATTGAAGCAACGCCTCGCCAACCAATTCGCCAACCTGGATCAGTCGGTGAAGGATCTGCGTATAAAGGTCAGTGGGTGCTTCAACTCCTGCGGCCAGCATCATCTCGCCGACCTCGGCTTTTATGGTGTCAGCCGCAAGTCCGGCAGCCGCACCGTGCCGCATTTCCGCGTCGTGCTGGGCGGGCAGTGGGCCGAGAATGCCGGCGCCTACGGGCTTGCCATCGGTGTCGTGCCGTCCAAGCGCATCCCCGATCTGGTGGACCAGTTGACGAAGAAATTCCTCGGCGATCGGCAGCCCGGCGAGGGCTTCCGTGATTTCGTGCAGCGCGTGGGCAAGAAGGAATTGAAGACGCTGATTGACCGGCTGGCGGTGATCCCGCCCTACGAGATGGACAGGACCCTTTATTCCGACTGGCGCGACCCGCGCGAATTCACGCTCAATGACATCGGCACCGGCGAGTGCGCCGGCGAGGTTGTGTCGCTGGTGGATTTCGATCTGCAGGGCGCGGAGCGGTTTTATTTTGAAGCGCAGTTGCATTTCGATGCCGGCGAGTACGAAAAGGCGGACCAGTCCGCGTATCGCGCCATGCTGACGGCGGCCAAGGGCCTGGTGCGCACGCAGTTCAATGACATCAGCGACAACGCCGACCAGATCGTGCGCGAGTTCAAAACCCGCATGGTGGAGTCCGGCCTGTTCCAGGATCGGTTTGCCGGCGGCAAATTCTCCGAGTACCTGTTTCAACGCCACGCCGACCAGGACCGGCGCCCGGGCCCGGATCGGACGCGGCTGTTGCTGGAGGAGACGCAGTTGTTCATCGAGGCGGCCCATGCCTGCAACCTGCGCCTGATCCAGGTCCGTGCCCCGCTGCCGGGTGAAAAACCGGCTGCGGCAGAGCCCGCGGAAGCGTAGGGGCGCGCCATGGAGCTGCACCGAATTGGCATCAAGGTGCCAATCCAGGAGGGCTTGACCCTGCCGGCGCTGGACTTCATCCAGGTCTTTCACCAGTGGATCCAGGCGCACACGCTGCCCGGCGTACTCATTGACGTGGCGGACTACAGTCACGTGCATCACGGACCGGGCGTCTTGCTGGTCGCCCACGCGGGCAATTATTCCGTGGATGAGATTGGCGGGTGGCGGGGCTTAAGTTACTACAGCAAGCACACGCTGTCCGGGGATCTCACTGAGCGTTTGGCCACGGTGTGCCGCCTCGCGTTGCAGGCCTGCGAACTGCTGGAGCGCGAGGCGCGGTTCGCCGGCAAATTGAAATTCAATGCCGGGGAACTGGAACTGTTTGCCAATGACCGGCTCGAGGCGCCCAACATCGCCGCCACCGAGGCCGCGCTCCTGCCGTCGGTGAAATTGCTGCTGGCGAAAATTTATCCGGGCCGTGAGTGCAGGATTGTGCGTGAACTGGATGCGCGGGAACGGTTTTCTCTGAAGATCGCCAGTGGCGCCCCTGCCACGGCGGCAGACCTGCTGGCTAAAATCTAATCAGGGGTCAGGTCTTGCGATCATGCACCGGGAACTCATGGGGTCAGGTCTTGCGATCATGCACCGTGACCCACCGGTGCATGATCGCAAGACCTGACCCCATGAGTTCCACGCGCCTGATAGCCCGGCTCACCGTGGTGTAATGGACACCGCATTCGGCAGCAATCTCGCGCATTGTGTACAAGCCGGTTTGGAAGGCAGCGGCCATGGCGTGGTCGCGGGACGTATGTCCGGCAAGGATTTCGCGCAACGCGTGCCGGCCATTCCTTCGTTGCACCCTGGGGACTTCCCGCAGATCCGCAGAATTGCCGCGCAAGTGTTGTTGGGCGCTCCGGACAAACTCTTTATCACCCAGATACATTTGTTGCCTTAGTCCATCCCAGATGCTGGGGCGGTTTTCATTGTCATGCATGAACTTGACGAAGGATTTTCTTGCAGTACCCATTTCCACGCCAAAGTGGCGCATGACCTGATCCGACGCCAGCCACGCGGGTGCCGTTTCTCCGGCAATGGTCGCGCGATAACTGCTCCAGCGCCATTTTTCAGGCGTGTCCACCAGCCCCGCGCGTACCGGGTTGAGCAAGGTGTAGCGCACGACTTCCAGCAGGTATGACGTGGCATCGATCAAGATGGCATGAAACCGGCCCTGCAGGATGTGCCCCACGCGTTTGTGCCGGTAATTGAATCGCTGTGTGTAATTTCCGTTCAGATGCCGCATGCCTCGCGAAAGTGTTGCGGCGCGGGTCTCGACGACAAGATGAAAGTGGTTGGACATCAGGCAATAGGCATGACATCCCCAGTCATACCTGGCGCAGGCTGTACCCAGAATATCGAGGAAAATGTGCCGGTCAGCGGCATCAATATAGATATTCTGATGCGCGTTCCCGCGTGCGGTTATATGGTAAATCGCGCCGGGAAATTCGATGCGAAGCGGTCGGGCCATCCTGGCCTCCTCATCCGTGAGTTACCTGTAACGCATTCTAGACCATACGGAGATCTGGGAGATCTGGGGTCAGGTCTTGCAATCATGCACTGTGACTTACCGGTGCATGATTGCAAGACCTGACCCCAGATTTAGTCAGGTAGTGAAACCCCGGCGCTGCAGCGTCGCTTCCTCTTCCTCGATGATGCGCTTGCAGTCGCCGGCGCCCAATTCAGCGACGCAGTGTTCCTCGATGTTGTACTTGAGCATCAGCAGCCCGCGCAGTTCCGATCGTTTCGGGCTCTCACCGCGCG
>CAYMXG010000378.1:0-2714 GCA_964394115.1 uncultured Enterobacteriaceae bacterium
ATTGCAGCCCGGTTTTTTCCACGCCGCTGCCCATGGTCGCATTTCCCTGCGGGTCGAGATCAATGAGCAGCACGCGGCGCTTGGTGGCACTCAGCGACGCGGCCAGATTTACGCTGGTGGTAGTCTTGCCGACCCCACCCTTCTGATTGGCGATGGCGATGACTTTGCTCATGACTTCCGGGACCCGATTCGGGCCGCCGTCAGGACCCGTCCCGGGTTCCGCAACGGGCCTCGATGTGAAAGCTCATTATTACACAGAGCTACAAGCAAGAAACGACAAGCGACAATTAGGTAGTGTCTCGGTTAGAACGTGTCATTCCGAGCGCAGCGTGGAATCTTGCCGGATTCCTCGTCGCTGGCGCTTCTCGGAATGACAAACTGAGGCACCATCAACAAGTAATAAAGCTATGAAATTGGGTTCCCTCGTGACTTGTGGCTTGTAGCGTGTCGCTGCTTTATCTTCACCAGTGTCCGTCCTCCTTCCACCCCCGGTACCTGTAGCGGAATCGTGGTCACTTCCGCCGTGTCCGTGATTTCCGCTTCCAGCTCCGCCTCCGGCGCCGGACCTTTCATGGCCAGCAACACACCACCGGGCGCCAGCAGACGCACGGTGGCGGCATAAAACGCCGTCAATGAGCCAAACGCGCGGCTTATGATGGTGTCAAACGGTAGCCCGGGTTCGTAGGATTCCACCCGTTCCTGCACCACCTCAACGTTGGCGATGGCCAGCTCCCGCACACATTGATTCAGAAATCGGACCTTTTTCCCGTTGCTGTCCAACAGCACCCAATGGGTGGCCGGCCGCGCCAGCGCCAGGATCAACCCGGGCAATCCGGCGCCGCTGCCCACATCCAGACAGCGTGCCCCCTGCAGGTGCGGCAATACCGCCAGGCTGTCCAGCACATGGTGGGTCAACATGCGCGCGGGGTCGCGGACACCGGACAGGTTGTAGGTTTTGTTCCAGCGTTGCAGGAGCGCCAGGTAGGCAAGGTAGCCGGTCTGCAGATGGACGGCAGGATCCTCGCCCAGAGCCGACAGACCGCTATGGAGTATTTCGGCGAGGGCGGATTTTTGCATGGTCATGGGCTGGCAAGGTTTGTGCGCCGGTAATACGATTGCACAAGTCAAAACCACGAAAGGCACGGCGAATCGCGCCGGAGGCCGACGGGGATGCCTGATGATCGCGGATAATTGTAACGCAGCCGCTTCCCCGGCGCGGTATGCGCCGGCCCGCCCCGGTCCATAGGGTCCGCCTCCCATGGATACCGACGTACTCATCGTCGGCGCCGGACCCACCGGCCTGATGCTCGCCAATCAATTGGGCCGGCGCGGCATACGCGCGCTGATCATCGACCGTCACAGCGGCCCGGCGCAGCAGACGCGGGCGATGGGGGTGCAGGCGCGGACGCTGGAAATCTATTCACGCCTGGGTATTGCAGATCGCGCCATCGAACTCGGCCAGCCCGGATCCGCCGCGAACATGTGGGCCAGCGGGCGGCATACGGCGCGCATACCCATCGGCGATATCGGCAGGAGCCTGAGTCCGTTTCCGTTCCTATTGATGCTGGGGCAGGATGACAACGAACGGATCATGGGCGCCAAACTACGGGACTGGGGCATGTCCGTGCAGTGGAACACGGAACTCACGGGGATCGCGCAATATCCAACGCATGTCGCTGCGATGTTGACGCTGCCAGTTGGCGGAAAACGGGAGATCAGCGCTGCCTGGGTCGCGGGCTGCGACGGCGCGCGCAGTTCCGTGCGCGAGATGTGCGGGATCACGTTTCCTGGCGCGCCTTACGAACACGTGTTCTTCGTCGCCGACACGGAGGCGACGGGAGACATGGTGCCAGGAGAACTGAACGTCTACCTGTGGAACGAGGGATTCCACCTGTTCTTTCCCATGCGCGGGAAAGATCGCTGGCGTGTCATCGGCATCCTGCCTCCGGAATTGCGGGACCGGGACAATCTGA
Source organism: uncultured Enterobacteriaceae bacterium (assembly GCA_964394115.1). Classification (GTDB taxonomy): domain Bacteria; phylum Pseudomonadota; class Gammaproteobacteria; order Eutrophobiales; family Eutrophobiaceae; genus 2-02-FULL-61-13. The sequence continues at coordinate 1,974 of CAYMXG010000378.1, forward strand.
ATTTCGATGATGTGATCCCCTATTTGCGCCAGGAGGCAGGTATCCGGCTTTCATTTGCATCATGCAGCTGGTATTCGACCTACCGGATCCACCACCGCAGCGCAACGCGCTTTCGCGAACAGCGCTGCTTCCTGCTCGGCGACGCGGCGCATGTCCACAGTCCCATGGGGGCGCAGGGCATGAACACGGGCCTGCAGGATGCCTACAACCTGGCGTGGAAACTCGCCCTCGTAATCAAGGGGCAGGCGGATGGGCAACTGCTGGAATCCTACGGCCAGGAACGGGTGCCGGTGGCGCGGCGGCTTCTGAACACCACCGACCGCGCATTCATGCTCGTGGTGGCGGATAACCCGCTGGCGCGGCTGTTTCGGACCCGGATCATGGCCCGGGTCGCCGCCATGGCGATGCGATTCGACCAGATCCGGCAACTTGCATTCCGCACCGTCTCCCAGATCGGCATTCAATACCGGGACAGCGCATTGTCACAGACGCTTGCGGGACTGCCCGCTGGCGCACCCCGTGCCGGCGATCGCTTTCCCTGGCTGCATCTGAAACTGCGCGCAGGCGGCCGGGTGGAGGATGTGTTCACGCAACTCGACGACACCCGCTTCAATTTGATCCTGTTCGGTCAGGCCCCGCCTTTGGAGGGGTTGTCAGTTCAAGGCGTACTGATGTCAGTCCACTGCGTTCCCGACGATCCGGTCAATGATCTGGAACTCAGGCGCGCGCATATACCGAAAC
>CAYMXG010000379.1:0-2704 GCA_964394115.1 uncultured Enterobacteriaceae bacterium
TCAAAACCATCCGGCCAGCGCGTGAAGGGGAAGCCGTTCAACATGAATAATTCCAGTTTCGGCATTTCCACAAAGTGCGGCATATCCGGGAAGGTGAGGGTCGAGGTCTCGAACATCGTCACGAACAGATTGCCGGTCAACAGCGGACAGGCCTCGGCGGAAGGATGCAATTCCAGGCCCAGTTCAATCACGTTTCGTCCCGGCTTGAACAGGAACGTGGGTATGTCCACCTCATAATCATTGAAGAAGCCGCCGTCCTGATCGCCGAGGCGGATGGCCCGCACGGCGGTGTCGTTTACCACGATGTTCAACGCCGAATCGTTGCGTGCCCCCGCGCCGTAGGAAAAGTTGAGCTCCAGCTTCGCGGCCAGATTCTGTTTGATAAGAAAGTCCGCCGGCAATCGAAAGGTGATGGCCTTGCCGGTCGGATTGACACCCTGAAATGTGGTCGTGGGAAAATTCAGGGTCTTGAAGTCATAAGTCTTGCTCGCTTCGAGAACCTCGCGCCCCGCGTAGACGGGGATATCCGGGATCTGGAATGCAAATGCATCCAGGTCCTGCGAGCCGGGGAACCCGAGTGACAGGTTGGCAAAAGTTTCTGCAGCAAGCTTGACCTGATCCTGCGTCTGCCCGGTGACCGCAACCAGCGCATGGGTCGGATCAGTGCCGCCCTCGGCCGTCGGCAGCGGGAATATCTTCAGGTAGCCGCCACTGGAGGCGCCCAGCGACATGCCGCTGGCCGCGAGCAACGACTGCACAAATTCGCTGCGGCCGATGACCACATTGTCCATGCCGGTGCGTGGCTGGCTACCCACGGAGAAAATCACCTTGCGGTAGTCATAACGCCGGGCAATCCCCGAAGCGACGATGCCGGCCTGGGTCAGGGATTGCGCCGACTGATCCTCGGTGATCAGGTTGACGCTGCCCTCGGGAAATATTTTTGGGTCAAACAAAAAACCCGCGATGCTGGAAAGCTCCAGCGGCACCGGCTTCTCCACATACTCCATGTCCAGGGTTGAATCGGCCAGATTGATGTGGGTGAATTTGTCGGGCGAACAGGGCGCCTCGCAACCCTTAGTCCTGGTGGCCTGGGTCACTGCGAAGGAAAACCGGTTGTAGCCATTCCTGAAATATTGAGCCGGGATGTTCAACTTCACCCGCATGTCGGGCGTGGTTGCCTCGAGCCTGGCGAGTGCAATCGGGGTGCCGTTGATGAGAAATATTATCTGCGAAGAATCGCCTTCCAGGGCCAGCGACGCCGTGTAATGGATTTCCGCGGTGACCCGGGTCACCGTCCAGCGATCCGGGAGCGGAATTTCCACGCCCTGTTCATCCCGATCGCAAGTCAGTGTTAGCGCAGGGAATGGGGAAAGCTTGTCCAGGGTGATGGAAATGTTTGCCGCAGAGGCGGAGAACGACGTCATCAGCAGCATCGCGGCAAAGAGGCGTGCGCTCACAGTACTGCCTCCGCGCGTGCCTTCCACGAGGACATTGCCAGCCGGTAGCCAAGCCTGCCGGCTGTGCGAAGGTTCCGGGCCAGCAGCGTACCGCTGACCATCGCCCCCTTTAATCCGAGGGTGAAAAATTTGCGCAACATGCGCAATGTCCCCGGGGAATTCGCCTTTTGCGTCCATATCTTGAGCCAGCGCGCACTGTTTCCATAAACGAAGGCAACCGCCTGCGGGTAGCTTTCCTCATTGAGCAGGAATTTTGCTCCACAGGCGTACTTGCCGCCCTCTTTGTGAATGCGTTGGGCCTGGGCATGAAATGTATATTCGGTGCCGTCCGGCAGGGGCACGGTTATGAACAGGCGCTCCTTGTCATGGGGCGGGTGCGGAAGGTCGACCGCAAATCCGATCCCGAACAGCGCGATGTCAGTGGTCATGCCTTCAACCTCCAGTTTCAACCGCGGGAAGAACAGCCTGACCCGCTCCTGTACGTGGATCCGGTAGGAATTGCGGATCTGCCGGCGTTCCCAGAACGCGCCCAACGCAGTCAGGGCGAGGAACATATTGTAGAAACACCAGACTCCGGTGACCAGGATGGTGTCACGCTGTGTCGGGAAATCGATCCAGCGCAGGACGGCCGCTGCCAGGGAAAGCAGACAGATGATTATGATGAACAGGAAAATCATCGCGCGCGCATTGAGCGCCTCCGCTTCCTGTGTCTGGCCCTTCGGTGTCACCTTGAAGGATGGCCGGGCGGGGTTCAGCAGCACGGAAATCACCGCGGGGAGCAGGAATACGGCCTGGATGCTTTCATAGATCTCGGAAAACAGCGGTTGCCTGGTGCGCCCGTAGAAATAGTCCATGATGAAAAACGTCGACAGCACGTAGGGGAGGGCGATGGCAAGTATCTGCCCGAGCGAGACGTGGTAGATCTTCAATCCGAACAGCAGGAACAGGGCCGGGGCGATGTAAAACATGATGCGCGCAAATCCGAACAGCCAGAAAAAGCAGGAATTGAAATAGCACAGGCGTTGCTGCAGGGTCAGTCCCGGCATGGTCAACGGGTTTTGCGTAACCAGCAGTTGCGTCATCCCCTGCGCCCAGCGCGTGCGTTGCAAAACGTAACTGTCGTAATTGTCGGGCGCCAGGCCGCATACCATCGGCATGTCCATGTAGGTGCTGTTATAGCCGGCGCTGTGCAGCTTCAATGCGGTTTCCGCATCCTCGGTAATGGTGCTGCCGCACAGTCCGCCGGC
>CAYMXG010000380.1:0-1382 GCA_964394115.1 uncultured Enterobacteriaceae bacterium
TGACATCCAACGGCACGAACAACGGCGGCTCAAAACCCTGGTCCGCAAACCACTGCTGCGCCTGCTCCCGGTATGTGGTATTGCGATAACTGAGCGCCAGCCGCATCCCCGCACCGGCGAAGGCACGTGCAATCCCAAACCCGATGCCGGACACACCACCCGTGATGAATGCCGTCTTGCCGCGCCAGTCCATGTTTCCCCTTTCTCAAGCATCAGTCTTGAAATGTGTTTCACGCACAAGACATACGCCCTGATCGTTTGTTTGCGGACCGTAAGCAGCAGGGATGCTGCGCTTCGAGCCTACAGGGACGTATTCACGGCGTGTCCGCAAACAAGCGATCGGGGCGTGTGTCGGGCCGGAGTCTGGGAACCCATATTCCAGGTTGCCACCAAAATTGTTTTTGAGCACCCTGTTGCCCCCGGAGCATTGTACATTAGCAACGACACAGGACTCGCCGCACCGCATCCTTAACCAGGAGACAGCACATGAGCGAAGTGAACGTATTGCGCGCCGCCGTGGCCGCGCTGACGCATCGCGTGGAGACGCTCGAGGATATCCAGGCAATCCGCAAATTGCATTGGGCCTACGGATATCTCATCGACTACTGCCAGTACGAAGATGTCGTCCAACTGTTCGCCGAAGACGGCGAGGTCGTGTTCCTGTCCGGCGTGTACAAGGGTCACGCCGGCGTGCGCCGCCTGTACAAGACCTGGTTCCAGGAATACTTCACGCGCAGCAAGGACGGTCCCGTGGACGGTTTCCTGCTCGATCACTTCCAGATGCAGGACATCATCACCGTCGCGGCGGACCACTACAGCGCCAAGGGGCGATTCCATGCATGGCTCGCGGGGGGCAATCACAAGAGCCGCGAATACCGGCCGGAGGGATTGCCGGACCAGTTCTGGGAGGGCGGCATCTATGAGAACGACTACGTGCGCGTGAACGGCGTATGGAAGATCAAGCGCCTCGACTACATCGTGCAATGGCAGGCCGACTACGACAAGGGCTGGGCCGGCACCGACGCGCACCTGCAGCCCTTTGCCAACACCTACCCGGAGAACCCCATCGGGCCGGACGTGATTCTGGACGCCAAACGCCCCGCCTGGCCGAAGCGCGCGCCGGTGCGCTTTCACTACGCCCACCCGGTCACGGGGCGAACATTGAACCGCTGACGGCCGGCGGTTCCCTGTGGAAGGGATTGCTGCAACGCAACGAAGCGGGGTCGCCGTACAAGCGTGCGTAATTCGTTACCGAACCGACTGGTTCGGCAAGTGTGGGAGAACTCGGCACGAACGCCCTGGAGGTCACAGGGAGCAAATAAACGCCTTATACGATGGTTTCGGACCGGATGCGCGAGGGGTTGCTACAACGGGGCATGACT
>CAYMXG010000380.1:1482-2703 GCA_964394115.1 uncultured Enterobacteriaceae bacterium
ATCTCCCGGATCTGCTGGATGATCTCGATGCAGATCTGCCTGCCCTCGCGCTTCTGATCCTGGCTGCCGGCAAGGCGCGCAATGATGGCGTCGGGGATGTACACGCCGGGAACATGGGTCCGGATCCATTCCGCCGCGCGCGCCGACGCCAGCGGCCCCACGCCGACCAGAATGAACGCACGACCGGGCAATCCGAGGTCGCGGGCAACGGTCATAAAGGTCTTGAGCCGCTCGATGTCGTAGCAATATTGCGTCTGGATGAACTGTGCGCCCGCGGCGATTTTCTTGGCGAGGCGCTGCGGGCGATATTCCAGCGGCGGGGCGAACGGATTCTCGGCGGCGCCGAGTAACACGCGCGGCGGTTGCGTGAGCTTGCGGCCGCTCTGGAAGCGGGCCTCGTCACGCATCCCGCGCAGCAATTGCAACAGCGAGATGGATTCAAGATCGAACACCGGCATCGCCTGGGGATGATCGCCCGCCTGCACGCCGTCTCCGGTCAGGCAAAGGACGTTGGCGACGCCCATGGCGGCGGCGCCCAGCACGTCGCCCTGGATCGCGATGCGGTTCCGATCCCGGCACGACACCTGCATCACGGTTGAATAGCCGTTGCGCGTCAACAGCGCACATACCGCGACGCTGGACATATGGCAGTTGGCGCCGGAGCCGTCGGTGGCATTGATCGCATCCACGCAGCCGTCGAAGACCCGCGCCCGGCGGAATACCTCCTCCGGGTCGGAGGAATCGGGCGGTGACAACTCGGCCGTGACGGCGAATTCACCGGATCGCAGCAACGCCTCGAGATGCCCGGCGGAGCTGTGCCCCGGCTTGAGTTCCCGGGTGTCATCCGGTACGTCGCGGTCACCCGCGCTCATGGGGCGTGGGTTCCGCCGGGTTCAATCCCCTTGATCCTGCGCACCTCGCGCAGCCAGGACGAACTGTGCTTGAGCCGGTGATCCACCGGCGCCTGGATTTCCAGGATGCGATCCCCCTTCTGCATCAGGCGGCTGCCATTGAAGGCATCCACCCAGACACACGGCATCTCCGGCTTGACCTCGCAGAAGCCGCCTGGGCGGACGCCGCCGCAGGGACCATTGCGCATGCGTTTCGGGCAGTTCATCGGGCAGACCATGCCCGTGGCGCCGAGCGTGCAGGAACCGCACATCTGTGTGTCAAACAGGAACCCCTTGATGACCCGCTCCACCGCGGCGGTGGGCCGTTCCA
>CAYMXG010000381.1:0-2699 GCA_964394115.1 uncultured Enterobacteriaceae bacterium
CTAGACCACGGCGCCCATTTTGAAGATGGGCAGGTACATGGCGATAACCAGGCCGCCGATGAGGACGCCAAGAAAGGCCATAATCAGCGGTTCCAGCAGGCTGGTAAGTGCGTCCACGGCGTTGTCCACTTCTTCCTCGTAGAAGTCAGCAACCTTGCTCAACATTTGATCGAGCGAGCCGGCCTCCTCACCGATGGACACCATCTGCACGACCATGTTCGGGAACAACTCGGCATTGCGCATGGCGGCCTGTAATTGCGTCCCGGTGGCCACTTCATCACGCATTTTCATGGTGGCGTCGTAATAGATAATGTTGCCGCAGGCACCGGCCACGGCCACCATGGCCTCGACCAGCGGCGTACCCGCCGCGAACATCGTGGCCAGCGTGCGCGCAAACCGGGCAATGGCGGATTTGTTCAGGATGTCGCCAACCACGGGTATTTTGAGCGACAGCCGATCCAGGAAATGGGCGAAGGCGCGGGAGCGCTGCTTGGCGGCGAAGAACCCCCAGCCGACACCAAAAATTCCGCCAAACATCAGGTACCAGTAAGCCTGGAAGAACTTTGAGCAGGCAATGACAAACTGAGTAAGTGCCGGCAGATCGGCGCCGAAACTGGAGAACAAATCCTGGAATTGCGGGATCACGAAGATCATGAGGATGGTGGTAATCACGAACGCGACCACCAGCACCGCGATGGGGTAGGCCATGGCCTTCTTGATCTTGGCCTTCAATGATTCGCTCTTTTCCAGGTAGGTCGCCAGCTTGTGCAGGATGGCCTCCAGGATACCGGCTTGTTCACCGGCAGCGACCAGGTTTACATACAGGTCATTGAACTGCAGGCGATGTTTGCCCAAGGCCTCGGCCAGGGTATTGCCCGCTTCCACGTCGCCCTTGATGGTCAGGATCAGTTCCTGCATGGCCGGATTTTCATGGCCGCGGCCCACAATCTCGAATGATTGAACCAGTGGTACGCCGGAGGACATCATGGTAGCGAGCTGGCGGCTGAAAATGGTGATGTCCTTGGTCGTGATTTTTCCCTTGCCGCCGCCGAGCAGGGGTTTGCCTTTCTTCTTGACCTTGGTCGGGTTGATACCCTGGCGGCGCAGCATGGCCTTTACGAGCGCCTCGCTCTGGCCGCTCATTTCGGACTTTACGACCTTGCCGGTCTTGTCCTTGCCCTCGTAGACATACATGTCTGCCTTAACTGCTGGTTTCGCGGCCATGGCTTTTTACTCCATAGTGGAGTCGTTGACCTCTTCCAGGGTGGTGACGCCGTCCGCCGCCTTTTGCAGTCCGGACCGGCGCAGATCCCAGATACCCTCTTTGCGCGCCTGGTCGCCGAGTTGCACGGCATTGGCACCTTCAATTATCAGCCGCTTCATGGCGTCAGAAATGGCCATGACCTGGTAGATGCCGCAACGGCCCTTGTAGCCGGTGGGGCAATCCTCGTTGCCTTCCACCGGTTTGAACAGGTGGATGCCTTTCTCCACCAATTCCGGCGCGAATCCCTCCTTGAGCAGGGACTCCGCGTCCATTTCCATGGGTTCGCGATATTCCTTGTGCAGGCGGCGGCATAGGCGCTGGGCGGTAATCAGATTGATGCTGGTGGCCACCGCGAACGCTGCCACGCCCATGTCCTGCAGGCGTGTCAGTGTTTGTGGGCAATCGTTGGTGTGCAGTGTGGACATCACCATGTGGCCGGTCTGTGCGGCCTTGACGGCAATGGAGGCCGTATTCAGGTCGCGAATCTCACCCACCAGGATGATGTCCGGGTCCTGGCGCAGGAAGGCCTTCAGCGCCTTCTCAAAGGTCATGCCTGTCTTTTCATCCACCTGCACCTGGTTGACCCCGGGGAGGTTGATTTCCACCGGGTCTTCGGCGGTCGAGATATTGACATCAATCGTATTGAGAATGGCAATCCCGGAGTAAAGCGACACGGTCTTGCCGCTGCCGGTGGGCCCTGTGACCAGGAACATGCCATAGGGCTTCTGCAGATTCTTGAGAAACATCTCCTTCTGGTGATCTTCATACCCAAGCATATCGATCTGCAACGCGGCCGCGTCGGAGTTCAGGATACGCATGACCGCCTTTTCCCCGAACAGGGTGGGGCAGGTGTTGACGCGAAAATCGATGGATTTGCTCTTGGACAGCTTGAGCTTGATACGGCCGTCCTGGGGTATGCGCCGTTCCGACACATCCAGCCGCGACATGACCTTGATGCGGGCCGCGATCTTGCCGGCGAGACTCAGCGGCGGCTTGGCCACCTCCTGCAGGATGCCGTCTATGCGAAAGCGCACCCGGTAAAACTTTTCGTAGGGTTCGAAGTGCAGGTCGGACGCGCCTTTTTTGATGGCGTCCAGCAGCACCTTGTTGACAAACCGGACCACGGGCGCGTCATCCACTTCGGAATCCGAAGCGCCGCCTGCCGGCGCCTCCTCGCTGGCGGTCTCCAAGCCTTCGAGATCCTCCAGGTCGTCACCGTCCTCCATTTCCTTGCCCAGCCCGCCCTCCATCTCTTCGAGGGTCTTTTCAATGCTCTTGGCGAGCTTGTCCTCTTCCACCAGCACCGCCTCGGTGTTGATGCCGACGGCGAACTTGATCTCGTCCAGGGCCTGCAGGTTCGTGGGGTCGGACAGCGCCACATACAGGCGCTTGCCGCGTTTGAAGATCGGAAACGCGCTGTGCTTTTTTATCAGGT
>CAYMXG010000382.1:0-2696 GCA_964394115.1 uncultured Enterobacteriaceae bacterium
CCGTCTCAATGCCATGGCTCTGTCCGAAAACGCCGAGCTGTGGCCAAACCACGACTTTGAGTTCTTCAATAAGCTGCCGGCATTTCCTGTGTTCCGAGACTGAGAGACGCACGGCAAGATTCAGAAATTACTGGAATCACGGGATCAGAGTTATTGAAATCTGAAAAAGCGATTTGATTACTCGCACCGTCCATTTTCAGCGTCACTGACCTCTTGACCTTCCGATCTGAACGACACAATACAGATCGCAGCGTAGAATCTATTGAGCCTTGCGTAAATAATGCACTAGCCGCAACCGTCATTCCGGCTGTCACCCCGCGGAGGCCGGGGCCCAGTTAAAATCTCCGCGAGGCGGAATTCAGCGGTTTTGCCTGTTTTTTTAGACACTCTGGATCCCGGATAACGCCTGCGGCGTTTCCGGGATGACGGGAGAGTAGTTCACCCATTGTGCAAGGCGCAAAAGTTGTTGACTCGGAGGTGGGATGCTGCTGGTACTCATTCAGACCTTTCTTAGCTTAGTGAAACCTGGAGTTCCTGCATGACACTTTCTTCCGCGGAGATCGAGGAACTGAGGACGGCGAAGCTGCTTCTGGACAACCCTAGTCTGGCTGCCAGGATCAGCAACCTGGTCGGAACGCCGATTGAGAGGGGCTTTGCGATGCTTCCCAAAAGCTGGAATCAGGTGGTGAATGACGCCACTCGAAAATCCCTCGAGGCGGCATTGGATGTTGCAGTCTGGACCATGGATCACAACCAGCCGGCAAGCCCGTCAAACTGGTGGCACAAACTGGCGGTGGGCACCACCGGCGCGGCCGGCGGTGCGTTTGGCCTGCCCGCACTGACCGTTGAGCTGCCCATCTCCACCATGATCATGTTGAGGTCCATCGCGGACATCGCCCGCAGCGAGGGCGAGGACCTGAATGCGCCGGATGCAAAGCTGCAGTGTGTCCAGGTGCTGGGCCTCGGGGGAACGTCGAAGAGCGACGACGGGGCTGACACGGGCTACTTCGCCGCCCGGGCGGCAATGGCAAAGGCCGTATCCGATGCCGCCGCCTACCTGGCTGGACAAAGCGTGGCGCAGCAAGGGGCCCCGGCCATCGTCCGGTTGATCACCCAGGTGGCATCCCGATTCTCCATCGTCGTATCGCAAAAGGCGGCTGCACAGGCGGTGCCGGTGGTGGGAGCCGTCGGTGGCGCCGTTATCAACACATTGTTTATCGGCCACTTCCAGGACATGGGCAAAGGCCATTTCACCGTCCGCAGGCTGGAGCGCATCCATGGTGCCGGGGTGATTGAACCCATATACCGGAAATTGTAGGCAGCCGGCCGGCATTTCAGTCGGCAGCCCGAAGCCCGCCAAGATTTCGCCATAATTGTTGCGTAGTATTTGAAGCCATGAACCTCTCCCGCCTGTTCGCCCGATTTTTGTCCCTGGCCCGCAAGGTACAGGCCCTGTTCGTCGTCGTCTTCGGTACCTTCCATTGGCAGGCCCCGGCCTGGTGGCGTTGGATCGCAGCGCGACTGCAATCCGGTGCGGCATTGGCCAGGGGGCACCGCTCCGCCAGTCTTGCGGCACTGGCTCTCGTGCTGGGTCTGGGCGCGGCCGCGTGGCACGGCTGGCAGTGGTATCAGAATCTGCCCGAACCGCACCGTGTGGATTACAGCGTGGAGGCCCCCGCGCTGACTGATTATGAAAAGACTCCCATGATCGTGACGCCATTGCGCGTGCGCTTTGCCGAGTCCGTCGCCCCACTCGCGCACATCGGCAAACCGGTCACCACGGGTATCAGCCTCAAGCCGGCGCTGGCCGGCGCATGGCATTGGGCGGATGACCGCACGCTGGAATTCATGCCCGAAGTCGACTGGCCAGTGGGTGGCAAATTCTCGCTGAGCTTTGCACGCAAGGAATTCTTCAACAGCGGCGTGTTGCTGGCCGGGTATGACGCCGACTTTGCAACCGCGTCATTCACCGCCCAGATCAACGCCGCCGAGTTTTACCAGGACCCTGAGGATGGCACGTTAAAGAAGCTGGTGGCGACGGTGGATTTCTCCCATCCGGTGGATGAGGCCAGACTGCGCAGCGCCATTGAAATCAGGCCCGGCCCCGGGTTGAAGTATCGCGATGCCGGCGCTGCCGCGTGGACGCTGACGATGGACAAGAACCGGCTGCATGCCTATATCCATTCCGCCCCGTTTTCGGTGCCGCTTGAATCGGTGCCGCTGAAATTATTCATTGCCAAAAATCTCCGTGCCGCGAACGGCGGCAGCGGGACGAATGCCGATCTGGAACAGGAGGTCGTGGTCCCGGGCCGCTACCAACTCACCTTCACCGATGCCGCCATGAGCTACGTGGACAACGAGCGCAACGAGCCGGAGCAGGTGCTGATGTTCGATAGTGCATTCCCCGTGAGCGACGACAATATTCGTGCGCACGTACAGGCGTGGGTGTTGCCGGAATTGACACCGGACAAGAGCAGGTATTGGTCCACCGAAGCGGTATCAGAAAACGTGCTGAGGCAGGCGGAGACCCTGGCGTTGCAGCAGATCCCGGGCGCCGAGCGGTTGAATTCCCACCACAGCTTCCGGTTCCGCGCACCGGTGCGGCGGTTTGTCTACGTCAGGATCACGCCTGACGTGGAGGCCCTCGGCGGGTACCTGTCAAAAAAGGCGCAGGCATCGATGTTCCAGGTCGATGA
>CAYMXG010000383.1:0-2691 GCA_964394115.1 uncultured Enterobacteriaceae bacterium
AGAGCAGGGAAGTCAGCGGCGAGGTGCCGGGGTTGCAATCCGTGGCGATGGCGATGGAAACGCCGGCTGCGCGTAATGCCGGCACCGGCGGGAGTTTGGTTTCGCGCAGGAAATAGAATGCACCGGGCAGCAACACCGCCACCGTACGCTGCTGCGCCATGGCGGCGATACCCGCGGGGGAAAGATATTCCAGGTGATCGGCGGAGAGTCCGTGGAAGCGCACCACCAGTTCCGCGCCACCCTGATCGGAGAGTTGCTCCGCATGCAGTTTCACCTGCAGCCCCAGTTGCTGTGCTGCTTTGAATACACGCTCAGTCTGCGCCGGCGTGAAGCCAATGGTCTCGCAGAACGCATCCACGGCATCCACCAATCCCTGTGCTGCCAACTCCGGCAACATGCGTTCGCACACCTCCTTTATATAGTCATCGGCGCGCCCGGCGAATTCCGGCGGCAGCGCATGGGCGCCAAGAAAGGTCGTGCGCACCGTGAGCGGCAGTTCGCGGCCAAGCCGGCGCGCGACACGCAGCATCCTGGCCTCGGATTCCAGGTGCAGGCCGTAGCCGGATTTGATTTCCAGCGTGGTGACGCCTTCGCTCAGCAGGGCCTGCACTCGCGGCAGGCTGGCTTGATATAGATCCGCTTCGGTGGCCGCCCGCGTGGCGCGCACCGTGGAAAGTATCCCGCCGCCGCGAGCGGCGATGTCCTGGTAACTGGCGCCGTTCAGCCGCGCTTCGAATTCGTCGCTGCGATCGCCCGCATAAATAATGTGTGTGTGACAGTCAATGAGGCCGGGCGTGATCCAGTTGCCGCCACCATCGTGAACCTGATCCGCTTTAAGGCCCGCGGGCAATTCCCGTTCCGGGCCCAACCACACGATGCGGCCGTCATGCACCGCCAGCGCGGCGTCGCGGATCTCGCCGTAGCCGTCGCCGGTCATGGTGGCGAGGTGGACATTGCGAAAAAGGGTATGCCACACAGGCATCACCGATTGCTCAGTACTGATCCGTCATGCCGATATTTGATGTCATTCCGGCGCAGGCCGGAATCCAGAAGGGACTTGCACTGGACCCCGGCTTTCGCCGGGGTGACGAACGTTAACGCCGTTGGCGATGCGTGCAACCAGCCGCGCGGCCACCGCCGCGGTACGGCCATCAATGTCATGCCGCGGATTGAGTTCGGCGATGTCGGCCAGTCGCACTTTGCCGCTGGCCATGATGGCATCCACCAACGGCTCAACCACATCCAGGCCGATGCCACGGGCCGCCGGGGCGCTGACACCGGGCACCACCGACATCGGCAACGCATCCAGGCATAGCGTCAGGTAAACGTGGTCCACCCGGGAAATGAATTCACCCAGCGTCTGCCGCAGCGCCGGCAATTGCTCACCGCCCATTTCTTCATCCAGCCGCCAGGTCACCTGCAGTTGTTTCGCCCGCTCGAAGAGTGCGCGTGTATTCGAATAGCGGCTGACACCCAGGCAACAATAATGAAACGGCCAGCCGCGGCCGGTGCATTCCTCGGCGATCTGGCGAAACGGCGTGCCGGAATTGGGATGCTGCGCCATGCGCAGGTCGAAGTGCGCATCGAAGTTCAGGATGGCGATGCGTGGTGGCGCGCCGTTCTCCACATGTCGCGCGAGTCCCAGGAACGATCCCCAGGCGATCTCATGGCCGCCGCCCATGCCGATGGGGAAGGCCCCGGTCTTGAGCACTTCGGCGATCCGGGTCGAGAAACGCGACTGCGCGGCCTCCAGCTCATCTCCGCTACACGCGATGTCCCCGGCATCCGCCAGCGCTTCGCATTCATGCACCGGCATATTGCGCAGCGCGTGACGCAGCGCGGCCGGACCGTCGGCCGCACCGGCGCGGCCTTCGTTGCGGATCACACCGGCGTCGCAGGCAAAACCGAGCAGCACCACGGTGCCGGCCGGCGTCTCACGCGTGAACGGCGTGATGACCTGGTGCCAGCGCCTTCCTGCGGCGCCTTCCAGTGCGTCGATTCTTCCCTGCCATTTGTTCACGGCATTAAATCCTCTGTACGGTGGGTTACGGCGCAGCGCGCCGTAACCCACCATGTGTACTCATTGGTCATGGGTCTCCAGTGGCGTAAACAGATCGCGGCACGCCGCACTGAGGGCGCCGTCCAGCACCAGCCCCGAGGCTGCTGCGATGTCCGGGGCCAGCATCCGGTCCTTGTCGTAGAACGTCACCTTGTCACGCAACAGGGCGTGAACCTGCTGTAATCGCGTGGAGGTGGTCAGCGGGTGATGGAAATCAATGCCCTGCCCCGCCGCCAGCAACTCGATGCCGAGGATGGTGGCGGTATTCTGCGCCATGTCATGCAGGCGCCGCGCCGCGAAAGTCGCCATGCTCACATGATCTTCCTGGTTTGCGGAAGTGGGCAGGCTGTCCACGCTGGCCGGATGGGCCAGTGACTTGTTCTCGGACGCGGCAGCCGCCGCAGTGACATGAGCAACCATGAATCCGGAGTTGATGCCCGGCTCGCGTACCAAAAATGGTGGCAGCCCGGACAATGTCGCATCAATGAGCAACGCGATGCGGCGCTCGGACAGCGCGCCGATCTCGGCAATGGCCAGCGCCAGCGTGTCCGCGGCGAAGGCCACCGGCTCGCCGTGGAAATTGCCGCCGGACAGCACCTCATCGTGCTCGGCGAAGATCAGCGGGTTGTCGG
>CAYMXG010000384.1:0-2685 GCA_964394115.1 uncultured Enterobacteriaceae bacterium
CGCGCCGCGTGCGCCGGTTCATTGAACAGCACGATGCCGAGAATGGCAGTGCCCACCGCGCCGACGCCCACCCACACTGCGTAAGATGTGCCCACCGGCAGCGTCTTCATGGCCAGCCCCAGCAACCACAGGCTGATTGCCATCGCGATCACCATCCATACCGTCGGCCACAGGCGCGTGAAGCCTTCCGAATATTTCATGGCGATGGCCCAGGCGATCTCAAACAATCCGCCCAGGATCAGGAACAGCCAGGCCATGGTGCCGGTGTTAATCATCGCACTGCGCCCGGATCGAAATGCGGGTTTTCAATGATGCCGAAGCGGTTGCCGAAGGGATCCATTACCGCCGCAACCTTGATTCCGCCGCCGACGTCGGTCACCGGTTGCAGCGAGTTCGCGCCCAACGCCAGCAACCGTTGAAATTCCACCGCGGCATCGTCAACGCCCCACAACGGTTGCGGGCCGGCACTGCCGGGTTCCCCGTCCGGGATCAGCCCGAGCTCGAAACCCCCCACTGAAAAGCCGACGTAAAAAGGTTCATCGAAGTAGGGTTTCATGCCCAGTACCTGTTCATACCAGGCCTTGGCCCGATCCAGATCGGGCGTGGGATAGATCGCGGTGCGCAAGCCGAGGATCATCCAATGTCCCCTGCACCCAGGGTATCCAGGCCCACGTGCCGCCTCCATTCCTGGATCTCGGCCACGTGCGACGCGTCGTGTTGATGCAGAAACAACGGCATGTCGCACAATGACACCGGACCGACACCCTCCTGGGTCCCCTCGCGCACCCAGTCCGCGGCCGGTACGGCGGCGAGCGCCGCCAGGTTCCCGGCCCGCGCCGCGGCGAAGGCGCGCAGCCCGTCTTCGAGGCAAAGTGCGCGGTAATTCCGTTCACGGGCGATACGGGTACCGTCGAAATCCGGCAGCCGCGGGTTGTGTTCGTGCTGCAGCCGCTGGATGCGCAGGCCGAAGGCTTCCCGCTCCAGGTCCGCAAGGTGCCAGACCTGCTCCACCGGGGAAAAGGCGTCCGCCGGGCCAGGTGTGCGGGCAAGATCAGAGGGCAATCCGGCGCATGTTTCCCGCAACCATTGCGGCATGCGCGCCAGCGAGGACATGAGTACTGATTTTTCCTCTGCCGTAAGCCGGGTGTATTGCATGGGACTCCAGACTACTCCTGCGGGCCGGGACTGCGGCGCACATCGTACCCATTTTCAAACATGCCGCGCTACACGCGGGGTTCCCCAGCCAGTATTTTTTCGTACATCAGCAGGTCGCGCGGCGAGAAGCAGCAAAAGATGACCTCGCGCACGGCGGGGAATCGCGGCGCCGTGGCGCGCACGGTGGCTATCGCGACCTGGGCCGCAAGTTCAGCCGGATAGCCGAATATGCCGGTGCTGATGGCGGGATAGGCAATGCTGAGGAGGCCGCGTTCGCCCGCGATCACCAGGCACCGGCGGTAGCAGGAGGCGAGCAGTTCCGGTTCCTTCTGATCTCCGCCCTGCCAGCGCGGCCCCACCGTATGTATGACGTGACGCGCCGGGAGTCGATAGCCGCCGGTGATCTTTGCGTCGCCGACGGTACACCCGCCCAGCCCGCGGCATTCTTTCAGCAGGTCCGGTCCGGCGGCGCGATGAATGGCGCCATCCACACCGCCGCCGCCGAGTAAAGAGGTGTTCGCTGCATTGACGATGGCATCCACCGCCAGGGTGGTGATGTCCGCCTGCAATGCGCGCATTACGATCATTCGATTACTTTCGTCCGCCGCCGCTGCGGGCGTCACTGCCAGCGATGCGTTTCCTGAGCGCGAGACGCATGATCGGCCGGGTCTCCGAGCGCCGCGCCACTTCCCGGAATCCTGCCTGGCGAAATGCTGAAGCAAGCCCGGTCCACGCGAAGACATCGGGTACCGTGCGGGTGCGGGGTTCAACGGGATAGCCTTCCACCAACGCGGCGCCCCGGGCGCGCGCATGCTCTGCAGCGGCCCGCAACAATTGTGCGCTGACACCGGCGCGACGGAACGGGCGGGCGATGAACAGGCACGTTATCGACCAGACCGGTTTTTCATCCACTCTGGCCAGCACCCGCGAGCGTTCCAGCGACGGGTAATCCTGGCGCGGCGCGACGGCACACCAACCGATGGGATTGCCACCGGCGTACGCGAGGATGCCGGGCGCGTCACCGGCAGCGACGATTTTCCGCAAGGCGTTCCGGTTTCGGCGGCCCTTGCGCGCCTCGAACTCGGAGCGCTTCAGGCGCCACACCATGCACCAGCAACCACCGCAGGCCCCGCGCTCTCCAAACAAAAGTTCCAGGTCCGCCCACCGCGCCGGTGTCAGCGGCGCGAACTTCAGCGACAACCTGTCCCGGGCGTTCCGCTGCTTCGTCACCACTGGCTATTTCGGTGTTTCATGTTCCAGCGCGACACGGAACGCATTCAATTTCGCATGGTAGTCCGTTGCATCGCCGTAGGGCAGGAACCGTTCATAGCGCGCGCTGGCGCCAAGCACGCGGTGCGCATGCTTGATGGGACAGAAATACTGCTCGGTGCGCATCGCTATCTCGAAGGTGTAGGCGAGGAGCCCATTGGCATAGGCGCAGTAGGTGCAATGAAACCGCTCAAAAAAATTGAGGTACTCCAGGTGCCACCGATCGAAGATGATGTAATCGGCGCGCCTGGCCTTTGCGAT
>CAYMXG010000385.1:0-1270 GCA_964394115.1 uncultured Enterobacteriaceae bacterium
CCGCCCATCATGACCACGGTGAAGGCCAGCGCCGGGTCATGGGCGAAGCGCGTGATGATGAGTGCCATGACCACGGTCATCGGGCCGGTGGGGCCCGAGACCTGGGCCGGTGTGCCGCCGAATACGGCGGCAAAGAATCCCACCAGGATTGCGCCGTACAACCCGGCCAGCGCGCCGGCGCCGGAGGCCACACCGAAGGCCAGCGCCAGTGGCAATGCCACCACCGCGGCGGTCAGACCGCCGTAGATGTCGCCGCGCAGATTGACGGTGGAAAGTTTCACCAATGGTGCCCCTTGAATCGCAGTCCGGTGGACATTCTCCGCTGTTGCGGCAGTTGCGGAAAGGCCCGCAACAGTGTGGTGATGTCGCAATTTGTCATTCCCGCGCCGTCGCTCCGTCACCTGAATCCGTCACGCCGGCGATTTCTGTCACCCCGGCGAAGGCCGGGGTCCAGAAAATTTCCACTGGATACCGGCCTGCGCCGGTATGACGATGGGCTGGATACCGGCCTGCGCCGGTATGACGATGGGCTGGATACCGGCCTGCGCAGGTATGACTACGGACTGGATGCCGTCCTATGACGGCGTAATGGCAATCGGTATTTTGCAGGGTTTCCCTGACAAGGCTGCGAAGTTCATTGGCAGGGCGTTTTCCGCTACCCTGTTGCCATGGCCGAGAAATTTCACCGCATAGATGAAAAGCGGCTGGACCTGGATTCCACCCAGCCGGCGGCAACATCGGCACGCCGGATTCAGCGGTTGGAACTGGGTTTCATGTCCGGGGTGCAAATGCAGGCCGCTGAGATCCTGCTCTACGACCGTGTCGCCGTGGAGCACCTGCTGGACCTGCGCGTCTCGGCATTCGCGCTGTTGAAGGCCGATCCTTCCAGCCTTCCCGCATTGGAGGACTGGGCGGTGACACCCGCGCTGCTGATCAATGCGGTGAACCGGCATGTGTCCCCAAAGAAGGCCGACGAGGCCGAACGCTTGCTGAGCGAGGCCGAGACCCTGGCGGTGGAAATGCGTACCGAGGGGCGAATGTTCCCGGTGTGGGAGATCATCGGCGTGGAAACGCCGCATCCGCATCTCTGGTTCTGCGTGGAGTCCGTGCCGGGCACCCGAACTGAGGGGCTGTTGTTACGGCGCGAGGTGGACGTGGAGGAAGAGCGCCAGTGGATCCACAACGGTGACCCGTTTGTGACGCTGCTGGACGATCACGGCGTGCGCCGGGATGTACGCTGGTCGGCGGTGGAGCAGTACCGGGTCGTTGA
>CAYMXG010000385.1:1370-2680 GCA_964394115.1 uncultured Enterobacteriaceae bacterium
CTGATGGAGCCGGATCATTCCCTCATCCGTCAGAGCACTCACAGCCTGGAGCGTGACGAGCCATTGAATGGCGACGGATTCGGCGTGGGCTGGTATGCCACCCACTTCACACGCGAGCCGGCGGTTTTTCGTAGCATCACCCCCGCCTGGAACAATCGCAACCTGCACAATCTTTGTCGCGTCGTCGCCAGTGACTGCATCCTGGCCCATGTGCGCGCGGCGACCCAATTCAGCGGCGTCAACGAGGCCAATTGCCACCCATTCCGGTTCCGCCAGCACCTGTTCATGCACAACGGTGACGTGGGCAGCTTCCGCGCCGTGCGGCGCCGGATGATGGAGACAGTGTGCGACGAGGCATTCTCAAACGTCTATGGCAGTACCGACACGGAGCACTTCTTTGCCTTGCTTATCGATGAACTGATTCGCGGCGGGCATGAGGGTGATGCGGCGGAAACCATGGCCGGCGCCTTGCGCAAGGCCATCGTGCGGGTGGTGGATCTGGTTGCGCATTACGGCGGCGGCGAGCCCAGTTACCTGAACTGTGCGCTGTCGGACGGGGAGAATGCCGTGGTCTCGCGCTTCACGGATTCCAAAGAGCATCCGCCGGAGTCGCTTTATTATTTCGTCGGCGATTTGTATCCACGCGCGGAGATTGAGGAAACAATTGAAAGAGGCGCCGACACGCCCGCATTGATTGTCAGCTCCGAACGCCTGACCCCTGGCCCGGAGTGGGAGAAGATTCCTGATAACCACATGGTGGTCCTGCGCCGCAATCAGCCGCCGGAAATCCGGCCCTGTCTGGACTGATTCGTGCTCTGGACCTGGTGGCGTCGTTGGCGCCGCGCGCAGGTCCTGTCCCGTTGTCGCATTGATGCCTCGCTCTGGGACGAGGCCATTTCACGAACCCGTTCGGCACACCACCTACATGCCAGGGACCGCGGCCGCCTGCGGGACCTGGCCAGCCTGTTCCTGCACGAGAAATCCATCGAATGCGCCGGAGGATTGAATCTCACGCAGGCGATGCGCGTACGCATCGCTTGCGAGGTGTGCATCCCGATCCTCAACCTGGACCTGGACTATTACCGGGATTGGTACGCGCTGATCGTGTACCCGGGGGAATTCATCGCGCGCCATGAGTATCACGACGAGGCCGGTGTGGTGCACCAGGATGCGGAGGCCCGCTCCGGTGAATCCTGGGAGATTGGTCCGGTGATTATCTCCTGGGGCGATGTGCAGGCGGAGTTGCCCGGCTACAGCGTCATCATTCACGAGATGGCGCACAAGCTGGACCTGCTGGACGGCGCGGCCAA
>CAYMXG010000386.1:0-2678 GCA_964394115.1 uncultured Enterobacteriaceae bacterium
GGCAATTCGCCCGGCTGGAGTTGGGCCATCTCCGCGCTGCTTCCGGCGGTCTTGACGCGCGTGAACTGCAATTGCCCACCTACCGGCAGGCCGTTGTCGATGCCTTCCACGCTCCATCCATTGGTAACGGCCTCGACCCGGCGCGGCGCCAGCGGCAATGGCAACTGAAAAGTGGCTGCCGGGGGCGGCACGCCGCGCAGCAGCACCTGGTGCGCGCCGGGCTCAAGGCGAATCCACAGCTGGCCGTCGTTACTGCGTTGCAATCCTGCCGCGGGCGCGCCATCCACATGAACTTCTGCGGGCAGCCACAACGGTGCGCGAGCCGGCAACGGAACGGCCGTATCCTCAAGCGCGTGGATCTCGACCCGCACAGTGACGGAATCCGGCTGCAATTCCACCCGCAGCCGCGGCACCTGCGCGCATTCCGGCAGGCATTCCGGCGCGGCCGTGAGCCGTGCCTTCAATTCCTCCAGCAACGCGGCATCGGGAATATCAGCCCGGGCCGGCGGGGCATGCAACAGCAACGCCGGCAGGATCACGGCCAGCGCCAGCAGCGCGGCAGCGTTCCGTGTCGGCAGCGGCCATTTCGGCAGGCGCTGCCCGATCATGACCAGGGCCAGCGCGACCACCAACAGCACACGCGCCGCATTCAGGAACAGGTTCATGGCCGGCGACAGCAGCGTGAGGGTCAGTACCTGATCGCGCTGCACCGGGCCGTTCCATCCGAGCGGGATGCGGCGCCACTGCCAGTTCGGCAAACCCGGGCCGGTCTGCACCAGGGCATCCGGATCGACCTCGTCCAGGCGTGCGCGCGCCTGCGCAATCTCCGCCACTCCCATGGCCTTCTTCAACACGCGCTTGCTCTCTCGTGCCGCCTGGCCCGCAGCTCCCCCGAGAGTGTCCATGGCGGCCTCGGGCGCGGCCATCATTTCAGACGTGGCAGACAACTCCGCAGGCATAGGCGCCGGCGCCTGGGGCGCCACGCCCATATCGTAGGGAATGATGTCATAGGGCGTATCCAGTTGCGGATACAGTCCGATGCGCACCTGGTTCACCATGAACGGCACGGCAATGATCACCAGCGACAGCAACGCCAGGTTGCGATACCAGGTCGCCACGGTCCGGAACCAGCTCTCCGGCAACACGCGCAGCAACGCGATGGGCGCGAGCACGTGCAGCCAGATGGCGCGCGGGGCACCGGGTTCGTGCCAGATCAGCGCCAGCGCGACCAACGCCAGCAAACCAGCCTTCCATTGCCACAGCCCGCGCACCGCGAGCGCTGCGATCAGCACCAGGAAAATATCCAGCAGTGTCCAGCGCTTGAGCCAGGTGTCGGGCACATTGTCGGCGCCACTGGCGGCGAACAACTTCCAACCCGGCGGCAGGTGCAGGGTCGCCCCCACCTGCTGGAAATCCTGGTCCCAGCCCACCGCGGGAACGCGGGAGCGCGAGGCCTCGTAGCGGCTGTCCGCGCTGAGGTTGATCTGGCCGCGCCGCACCTCGAACCCGGGTTTGCCGGCATCGGCGCGGGTGGTGACAAATTGCGGCTGGCCGTCCAGCGTCGCCTGGCCCAGCAACATGGGCGCGTTCATTTCCAGGCGCCAGCCACGCGTCATCGTGCCGCTTACCATGTCCTGAATCGTGTAGCCCTTGCCGTTGAAATCCAGCCACAGGTTACGCTGCAGCGTGAGCGCATCGGGCTCCGGCTCCGGGTCGCCACGCCGGATGACGCGGAAATTCAGCGTCGACCCGGGCTGCATCAGGTAGGCAGGAAATTCGCGCCACTCGCCGGGCAATTGCGTCTGCGCCGGGTCCACGGCCGTTGGCCCGCTGATTTCCACGAGGCGCAAATGATTGCGCGCCTCGAAGGACCACACTTCCTCTTGCGGCCATGGCGCGGGGAATGAATCAAGCTTGAGTTGCTCCACCGGGCCCGGATATCGCGCCGTGATGTCCAGCGCCCATTGTCCGGGCCGCACCTGGATCCGTAACCGTCCATCCTGCTCCAGGCGCGCGGGCAATGCGCTGGAAAGTTCCAATGGAATGAATTGCGCCGGCAGCACACCGTTGATGACCTCTTCGCGCTGGCGGCCGGAAACCTTCAACAGCAACCGCGTTACCAGTTGCAGCGGGATGTCATCCACGACGCGGCGAAAAGCCGTCAGCTCGATCCGATCACCCGCCTCCCCCTGATCCGCCTGCGCACGCTGGTCACGCAACCACAGATTGCCGCCGTTATCGACTATGGGCGTGGCCACGGCCTGCCCGCGTACATTCAACGTGATGAGACCCGTTTCGCGCGGGATGGGCAGTGACTCCGGCAACCGGTCCCACTGCAACTCGCCGCTGACGGCGTGCCGTCCGGCTTTGATGCGGACTGCCGGGCGGCCATTACGCTGGGTGACCACGGCGGCGGCGTCATCGATGCGCACGTCCTGGGGCCAGCGGCGCACGTCGCCGGGCAACGGGATCCAGCTGTCCACATGGACCTGCCAGTGCTGGCGGAACTTTCCGCCACGCTCGGATATCTCAAGTTCCAGCGTCGTCGGCCACGCGCAGCGATGTTGCTCGAACTGGTTGTACAAAAACGGGCAGGTGATCTCTTTCTGGGGAAACAGCACCCATTCCACCCAGTCCCGCATCTGCTCCGGCAACTGGGCTGGCGTGATGCGCTCGGC
>CAYMXG010000387.1:0-2667 GCA_964394115.1 uncultured Enterobacteriaceae bacterium
CAGCGCAAGGACCAGAGCCCGGGGACCCGCGCCAACGTACCGGTAGTCGAGGAAGATCGCGCGTTTTCCGCGGCCGGCCGCACGCTGTTCAAGTTCAACCCGCTGGCCAACTGGAGTTCAAAACAGGTCTGGCATTACATTCGCAGCAATGACGTCCCGTCCAATGAACTGCATCAACGCGGGTTCATAAGCATCGGCTGTGAGCCCTGTACCCGGCCGGTGTTGCCCAATCAGCATGAACGCGAGGGCCGTTGGTGGTGGGAAGAAGAAACCATGAAGGAATGCGGATTGCATGCCGGCAATGCGCCAACCCCCGGCAAGAATTGAACGCTGCCATGCGCATCACCATGGTCAAAAAGATCCTGGCGGACGGGAGTCCGTGCCGGAAATGCGCCGAGGTCGAGACGCGGCTCAGTGACGGTGGCCATCTCGACCGTATCGATAATATTGTCATTGCAGACGAACGGGATCCCGACAGCGAGGGGCAGAAACTGGCCCGGCGCCACGGCGTGGAACTGGCCCCTTTTTTCATCGTCGAGCACGACGACGGGAGCACCCGTGTTTACACCATTTTTCTGCGCTTTTTGCGCGAAGTGCTGCAAGGGGAGTCCAGCGCCAGCGACGAAGTGCGGGAAATCATGGAGCGTGGCCCGAACCTGGATTTTCTGTAACTGGCGCAACCCTGCCCTACAAAATGCCTGAACTTGTTCAGACATTTCCAAGCCTCAGTTCAATGTGACGGCAATTCGATATCCTTGAACAGCCGGTCCAGTTCCTCCTGACTGCTGGTTTGCATCGCCCGATCGACGAGGTCGCGGCCAAGGTGCGGCGCAAACAATTGAATGAATTCGTACATGAATCCGCGCAGCACCGTCCCACGCCGGCAACCGATTTTGGTGGTGCTGGCCTCGAACAGGTGATTTGCCGGCAATGAAACCAGCTCCGGATCAAGACTGTTGTCGTAGGCCATGCTGGCGACAATACCCACACCCAGCCCAAGCTTGACGTACGTCTTGATGACGTCGGCATCCGTTGCCGTGAACACCACCTCCGGGGTGAGATTCAGGGCATTGAAGGCGCGGTCGAGTTGCGAACGGCCGGTAAATCCGAACACATAGGTGACGATGGGATAGCGGACGATCTCCTCCAGCGTCAGGCGTGACAGGGCCGCCAGGGGATGCCCGGTCGGCACCAGGACTGAGCGATTCCACCGGTAGCACGGCATCATGACCAGGTTTTCAAACAACTCCAGCGCCTCGGTGGCAATGGCAAAATCCACGTTGCCGCGGGCAGCCATTTCCGATATCTGCAGCGGCGTGCCCTGGTGCATATGCAACGAGACCTTGGGATAGCGAATGCGAAACGACTGGATCACCGGCGGCAATGCATAGCGCGCCTGGGTATGGGTGGTCGCCAGCGACAGGTCACCCCGGCGCGGATCAGCGAATTCGTCCGCAATCCGGCGAATGTTCTCGACCTGTCCGAGTATGCGGCCTGCGACCGCAAGGATTTCGCGCCCGGCAGGCGTGACGCCCACCAGGTGCTTGCCGCTGCGTTGGAAAATATGCACGCCCAATTCATCTTCGAGCGTGCGAATCTGCTTGCTGATTCCAGGCTGGGAGGTAAACAGGGCCACCGCCGTGGCCGACACATTCAACTTGTGGTTGGATACTTCCCAGATGTACTTGAGTTGCTGAAGTTTCATATATTGCTATGAATCAGTTATAAGAATAGATGAGATAATTACTTTTCAGTATAGTTCGTCCTCAATAGAGTACAAGCTTGGGGTATCGCCTTTGGCGGGTACCCACTCCCCGGGAGTCAGATCAGCATGGAGTTTCAACTTCCCTACACCGTGGCAGGATTTTTTGTGGGGTTTATCGTTGGACTCACCGGCGTTGGCGGCGGATCGCTGATGACCCCGCTGCTCGTACTCCTGTTCGGCTTCAAGCCCGCGGTGGCGGTGGGCACCGACCTGCTTTACGCCGCCATCACCAAGTCCGGCGGCATCGTGGTGCATCAGCGCAAGGGCAATATCGACTGGCGCATTGTCCGACTGCTGGCCTCCGGCAGTATTCCCGCCTCCCTGTTGTCGCTGCTGCTGCTGCGCTATCTGGATGCCGCCGGCGTCAACTATGATCGCATGATCACACTGGTGCTGGCAGTGGCGCTGATTCTGACGTCACTGGTGCTGGTGTTCCGAAAACAGATGGAGGCACTGAGCCAGAAGGAAAATCTGGACCTTATTCGCACCCTGCATCGTCGCCTGCGTACGCCGATGACCGTTACTGCCGGTGCATTCATCGGATTTTTTGTCACCTTGTCATCAGTGGGTGCCGGGGCATTGGGTGCGGCAATACTCTTCTTTCTGTATCCGCGCATGCGCCCCATCACCATCGTCGGCACCGATCTTGCGCATGCGATACCCATTACCGCCATCGCGGGGCTGGGACATGTACAGCTGGGCACTGTGGATTTCGCCCTGTTGGCGAATCTCCTGATCGGATCACTGCCCGGCATCTACCTGGGCAGTCACACCGGATCCAGGGTGCCGGACCACGTCATGCGTCCCATCCTTGCCGGAATGCTGTTGTTAATCGGCGTGCGCATGGTGTTTTAATCGCCGCTTGTGTGTTCCCGACACAAGCGGCATACGACCGCCATGGA
>CAYMXG010000388.1:0-2667 GCA_964394115.1 uncultured Enterobacteriaceae bacterium
ATGCCGCCATGAATGCCCAGGCGAAAGCCCTGGATGACCTGCAACGGCTGGGCCTGTTTGACCGGGACTACTACGAAGCCGCCTACCTGGAGGCGATGCGACCGGGCGAGGGTGCATTCGAACACTATATGCGCGAGGGAGACGCCCGCGGGTTCCGTCCCTGTGCGCGATTTGACCCGATTATCTACCGGATCAGGCATCCGGAGGCGGCCGGGCAAAATGCGTTGCTTCATTACCTGGGCACCCGGCCTGCCCCTGAGGCACTGACGCTACGGCTGCGAAAATTTTTGCAAGGGTTGCCGGCAATATGGACCGGGAGACCCCGGCCTCCGTCCCAGGAATGGCCGAACCTTCAACCTTATCGGCGCGCAAGCAGGCTTTATCCGGACCTGCGCATTGACCTTCCAGCAGCCCCTGCCGAAGACAAACAGACCGGAGCGATGGCCACCGAGTGCAAATTTACGTTTGCAGTCAACGCGACACAATATTGCATGGAGACTCCCAATCCATCGTATTTTCTTGACCGTATAGCCGCAAATGAGCCATTTACCTTCGCCCGGCTGCCGCACGGATTTTGGGATTCCCTGGCAGCGGTCGACGACATGACGGAACAGGTTGAGGTCAGGCACGCACAAATGCTGACCCGGGAACATTCCAGGCGGCTGGCCATCAGGCTGTTGAAGGAGCAAATCCCGCACAATGGTGTCTACGAAGAAAACGTGCTCGACGAAGTACTGGCCAGCATCCCGCGCCATCAAGGGAAGCCGGGATATTTCCAGGCTGTCGAGTTCAAAGGTCCTCCGACCAGGGATGAGCAGGAGTTTGAGACCGACCGGAGAGACAGGACTTTCCAGATACGGCTCAGTCAATTTCAGCGGCAATTCACCGGTGGTGGAGCGTTTTTCGATGCCGCTTTGTGGAAGCGGTGGCTTATTACAGGTGCGCTGCGAGACCTGCCGGATTTGTGCCGGCGCCATCCGGTCATCTTGGTTGGGCCGGAATCACTGCATGGCATTCAGCGCGCGTGGAAACTGGACCGATTCTTTCCGATCCTGATTCCCCGGGCCAACGCACAAAGGCGGCGGCATGCCCTGCTCGCCAGAATTTGCAGCGACATCGATGGTTGCGCACGTACAGGCAGCGGTGCAGGGAACGCACCCATTGTATTGTTCCAGTGCGGGGGATCGTTTGCGTATTGGCTGGCGGCGCGTCTGTTTGATCGGGATCCCCGCTGCTTCCTTATCGACATGGGGCAGGCACTGAATGCGTGGTGTTATGATGTGGAAATAAACACCATGTACACGTGGAATCGCAATTATTTGCGGACGATAATTCGCAATAACGGACTTGAATCCTATTACCGGGATGTCATGGGACCTGGTTATGAGGAATTGCTGAAGAAGTTCCCGGAGCCTTCATCCGGCCGGGGCCACTAGGTTTTCGATACAGGTATTGCCGGCAACCGGCTACGGATGTGCGCCGGCCGGATTTTTCGGATATCGATGCCGGACCCGCGCCCCGGGAGGCCTGGAACACACGCCGCAACCAAAGGGAAACGATGGAAGAACCCATATTCATTTTCGCCGCATCCTGGCGATCAGGCAGTACCCTGTTGCAGCGCGTGGTCAATGCCTCAGCAGACGTTTTCATCTGGGGCGAACCCCGGTTTCTGGCGCAAGCGCAGACGCTGTATGCCAGGATGATGGATATTGCGACGCGTCCCGGACAGGGTGCGGGGGATATCTCCGGTATCCCCAGTGGCGCGTGGATCCCGACCGTATTTCCAGGAAAAGAGCGGGTGCGAAATGCCTATGCCACGCTTTTTTGCGACCTGTTCGCCTACGATGACCGCGCCGCCCGGTTCCCGCGCTGGGGTTTCAAGGAGGTCCGACCTGGCGCGCTGAAGGCGGCGCAATTCCTATATGAAATATTTCCCGGTTGCCGGTTCGTATTCCTGGTCCGGCACCCCATGGATACCTATCACAGCCTGCGCAATATGGATTTCTTCCGGACTTTCAAGAATCCCTACCTTCCGGCGACCGCATGGGCAACGAATGTCTCCGACTTTCTGGACCTGACTCGCGCGTCCACATTACCGGCCATCCTGGTCCGCTATGAGGACTTGACCGGTACCGCGGCGCGCCGGGAGGAGGTGTTGCAGACGCTTTGCTCCCATTTGCGCATCCGGCGCACCCCGGAAATGGACCGGGAACTTGCCATGAAAAGTGGCCACAGCACTTACTCGATTGCGCTGACCCCGGAGGACATCGCCGAAGTCACGCGCAGGACGGAGCATGCCGCGAGGCAGTGTGGCTATGAGTTGTGAGGTGGTACCCGCACGCCGATGTTGCGTGTGTGTCCCGTGCCATTGACTTCCGTCTGCGTTATTGTCGTCAACTGGAACAGCGCTAACCTGCTGTTACGCTGTCTCGCCGCATTAAAGTCACAGTCGCTGCAACCGCGACGAATCCTGGTGTTCGACAATGCGAGCACGGATGGATCCGTCGACCTTCCCCGTGAAAGATTTCCCGAGGTTGAATTCATCGTCAACCCGGATAACATCGGATTCGCGCGCGCCAACAATCTGTGCGCCCGGCGCTGTGTCGATTGCGACTGGCTCTTTCTGCTCAATCCGGATGCCTTCCCCGCTGCGGACTGCCTGGAGAA
>CAYMXG010000389.1:0-2658 GCA_964394115.1 uncultured Enterobacteriaceae bacterium
TGGATCTGATCCGGAAGATCCGCGCATTGCCGCCGCAACAAGGCGGGCGCATCCCGGCGATCGCATTCACCGCCCATGTCCTGGCGCAGGATCGGGACCGGGTCCTTGCCGCCGGTTATCATCTGCACATCGCCAAGCCGGCCGAACCGGCGGTGCTGATTGAGGCAATCCACGGCTGGTTCCGGGAAAATCGTGCAGCGGGAAGTCCTTTGACCTAAGCTAAAGGTGGCCAATCGGGACGCCTGTTTCGGGCGGGGGGTGGTGGGCAATGGCGCAGATCCTCGTTGCAGATGATCACAAGGATTTCCGGGATGCCGTGCGGGTATTGCTCGAACAGAAGGGACACCAGGTCCTGGACGCCGAGGACGGTGTCGATGCCGTGCTTCTGTGCCGGAGTCACCATCCGGACCTGATCATTCTCGATGTCTTCATGCCGAGCCAGAATGGCATTGAAGCACTCTGGCATATACGCAATGAAAACCGGGACGCCAAAGTCATCGTCATTTCCGCGGGGAACGGGGTCCGCACCGCGGCCTGGAAAGCGGAGACGCAGGAAGTCCTGGAACTGGCGGAGATGTTCGGCGCCAACCTCGTACTGACCAAGCCGGTGGAGCCACAGGCCCTGATGTCCGCCGTGGAAGCAACGCTGGCATCCTGATCGGCAAATTGCTGTACCCGGCCAATTCGCCGCGCGGATCAGGCCGTGACCTTATTCCTTATATATACCGGCTGAGTCTGCCTCCCGGCACGGCCATTAAGCCCCATTCCAATAATATCGGTACCTCCCGCTTCGTGGTCCCGGAAATCAGGCGAACGCCTGCTCCAGATCCACGGTGGAGCACTCACCGATAGCATGAAAGTGAGACTCCAGCCAGCTCTCCGCGGCTGCGAATCCCAGCCCATGCAGGCCGGTGATGAAGGTCGGCAGGCTGTTGACCCGGGTGTTCAGGTTCAGGCGTGATTGCAACTGCGCATCCTGCAGCAGGTGAATGTTCAACCGTTCCAGCCGCCGTTCCAGGTCGCCCCGCAGCCAGCGGTTCTCGCTGATGTGCTGCTTGGACATGGTGATGGCGCGCATCTCGCGCAGAAAGGCGCTGCTGAATGCCAATTCCAGCGTGCGCGCGCGGATCTCCTCGGAGGTGAGCGGCAGGATCGCGCGCCGCCAGGGTTGGATCACGATCACCATCACATCCGCCACGTCGCATTCGAACAGCAAGGGAAACACTGGCGGGTTGCCGGTGAAGGCGCCATCCCAGTAAGGCTCGCCGTCGATCATGACGGCGTGGTGGATGGAAGGCAGGCACGACGACGCCAGCAGGACATCCGCGTTCAACTCCGGCGTGCGAAAAATGCGCAGCTTGCCGGTGCGCACCTCGGTGGCGGAGACAAACAACTTGAGCGGGGATTTCTCGCGCAGCAGATCAAAACGGATGCTCGACTCCAGCAGATCGCGCAGCGGGTTCAGGCCGAAGGGATTGATCTGGTACGGTGAAAATTCCCGCGTGAGGCGCAGCAACGTGGCCACCACCGGCGAGACCATGGCCGCGGACGTCATCCAGTCCGGCTGATATCCGGTGTAGGCCAATGCCTGCACGCCGCCCGCGCCGACCTGGTTCCAGAACCGGGCGAGGGCAGCACGTCCGCCTTCGCGCCCGCCATCCATGATGCCTTGCGCCATGACGGCGGCATTGATCGCCCCGGAGCTGGTGCCGCTGACGGCCTCGAATATCAGACCGGGTTCCTGCAGCAGCCGATCCAGCGCCCCCCAGGTGAAGGCGCCATGGGAACCACCCCCTTGCAAGGCAAGGTTCAGGGGGCGGATCCGGTTGGCGAAGGTTTCCAGTGGCATATATTGCACTGCAACAATTGAAACACAATGCCCGCACCAGCGTCCACGGAAATAAATGTGACGGATTTGTCATCAGCGCGCTGCATCGGAATGGACGCAGCGGCGCACTACGACGGTGCAGCAAAATCTTTTCGGTGCCGGACTTGAACTGCAATAACTCAAGTCCGGCACCAGTCACGCACTGGCGCGCAGGATCGTGAACTGGTTCTCGCGACCAATTCACAATTGCACATCCCATGGCACATGAAACGCGTTACTTGTGACGCAGTTATCCACGGAAGTTCGTCCTCTGTCCTAAGCTTGAATTGACTGGACATTGCCCATTCCGGGCAGGGGGTGCCCCATGGCACAGATCCTCGTGGCTGATGATCACAAAGACTTCCGTGATGCCGTGCGTTTGATGCTGGAACAGAAGGGGCACCACGTCGTGGAAGCCCAGGACGGCAAGGACGCCGTGCTGTTGTGCCGGAGCCTGCATCCTGATCTCGTGATCCTCGACATCTTCATGCCGAAAAAAGACGGCATCGCAGCGATGTGGCAGATGCGGTTTGCCTATGAGGACATAAAGTTGATCGTCGTTTCCGCCGGCGGCGAATCGCGTTCGGGCGAAATCAAATGGTCGTCAAAGGACGCGCTGGAACTGGCGCGTCAGTTCGGCGTAAACCGGGTGCTGGCCAAGCCGGTGGAACCCGAGGTCCTGTTGTCCGCGGTGGAATCCACGCTGCACACGCCGGACAGGTTGATGTAACCCGAAAACACTCCGGTCAACCGGTCACCTTGTTGCGTATGTAAACCGGTTGCGCGTCCTC
>CAYMXG010000390.1:0-2640 GCA_964394115.1 uncultured Enterobacteriaceae bacterium
AATCGATACAAGAAGGAATTCGAGGAGGCCCACGGCACACGCCTGGGGTTCATGTCGTTCTTCACGCGCGCGGCCATCGACGCGCTGAAGAAATTTCCCATTATCAATGCCTCGGTGAACGGCGAGGACATCATTTACCACGGTTACTTTGATATCGGCATCGCGGTAAGTTCACCGCGCGGGCTGGTGGTCCCAGTCCTGCGTGACGCCGATCAGCTATCCTTTGCCGGGATTGAAACCGCCATCCGCCAATACGGGGAAAAGGCCCGGGATGGCAAGCTTGCGATTGAAGATCTGACCGGCGGGACCTTCACCATCACCAACGGCGGCGTATTCGGTTCGCTGGTATCCACACCGATCATCAACCCGCCGCAGAGCGCCATCCTGGGCATGCACAAGGTGCAGGACCGGCCGGTGGCGGAAAATGGCCAGGTGGTAATCCGGCCGATGATGTACCTGGCCCTTTCGTACGACCACCGCATCATTGACGGCCGCGACGCGGTTCAGTTCCTGGTGGCCATCAAGGACCGCATCGAGGATCCGTCCCGCTTGCTGCTGCAGATTTGAGCCGACGCGGAAACGCTGAACTGGAATAAGGAACGGAAGCATGGAACCCGCGAACAAGAAATTTGATGTGCTGGTCATTGGCGGCGGACCCGGAGGATATGTGGCCGCAATTCGTTGCGCGCAGCTCGGACTTGCCACCGCGTGCGTTGAGGGCTGGTTGAACGAGGCCGGCAAGCCCGCACTGGGCGGAACCTGCCTGAACGTGGGCTGTATTCCTTCCAAGGCCCTGCTGGATTCGTCCCATCACTTCGCCTTCATCAAACACGAAGCGGCGGAGCACGGCATCAATGCCCCGGGCGCAAGCATGGATGTAAACCGGCTGATTGCCCGCAAAAGCAAGATCGTTCAGACACTGACGCTGGGGGTGGCCGGGCTGCTGCGCAAGCACAAAGTGGAATGGCTGCAGGGCTTCGGCAAATTGCTGGCCGACCGGCAGGTGGAGGTCACGCCGGTAACACCGGAGTCCGGTGTCGCGTATACCGTATCCGCCACCCACATCATCATCGCCACCGGATCCGTTCCGGTGCGCATCCCGCCGGCGCCCGTGGACAACGAACTGATCGTCGATTCCACTGGCGCATTGGCCTTTACCGAAGTCCCGCGGCGACTCGGCATCATCGGTGCCGGCGTCATCGGCCTTGAGCTCGGCAGCGTATGGAACCGGCTCGGGGCGAAGGTGGTGGTGCTGGAGGCATTGACCGAATTTCTACCGAGCGCGGACCGCCAGATCGCCGCTGAGGCCGAGAAAATCCTGCGCAAACAGGGCCTCGACATCAAGCTCGGATCCAAGGTCACCGGCACGGCCTCCAATAACCGCGAGGTCACGGTGAATTTTGACAGTCCGGAAGGCAAGCAGCAGCTGGCCGTGGACAAACTGGTCGTGGCAGTCGGACGCCGTCCCAATACCACCAAGCTTGGGATTGAGGCCGGCCTGAAACTGGACGAGCGCGGCTTTGTGGACGTGGACGAAGAATGCCGGACCAATCTCCCCGGCGTATTCGCCATCGGCGATGTGGTGCGCGGGCCCATGCTTGCGCACAAGGCAATGGAGGAAGGGGTCGCCGTAGCCGAACGCATCGCCGGCAAACACGGGCATATGAACTACACCAATATTCCCTGGGTTATCTACACCTGGCCGGAAATTGCGTGGGCCGGCCGCACCGAACAGGAACTCAAGTCAGCCGGCACGGAGTACCGGGCCGGGGCATTTCCGTTCGCGGCCAGCGGCAGGGCCAAGGCCATGGGCGAGTCCGGCGGCATGGTAAAGATCCTGAGCGACAGCGGGACCGACCGCATCCTGGGCGTTCATATCCTCGGTCCGAACGCCTCCGAACTCATCGCAGAGGCCGTATTGGCCATGGAATTCGAAGGCAGCGCCGAGGACATCGCCCTCACCATTCATGCCCACCCCACGTTGTCAGAAGCCATGCACGAAGCCGCATTGGGCGTCGATCAGCGCAGTTTGCATTTCTGAGTCAGCCCGGTTCGCGTCAGCCGAGGTTAAGGTGGCCACCCAGCCACGATTTTGCTAACATTTTGAACAATTTGTGCACTGCAGCGAAGGTTGGCGACTTTGACCTGAGCTCGGTGCCCGACACCCGTAACCACTAATGGGGAATCCATGAGCAAAGACGTCGTCATCGTTGCGGCAGCGCGAACTGCCATCGGCAGTTTCGGGGGCGTATTTTCCGAGATCCCTGCGCACGTGCTTGGCGCCCGCGCCATTAGCGGCGTGCTGCAGCGCAGTGGCTGCAAGCCCGAATGGGTCAGCGAAGTGATCATGGGGCAGGTGCTGGCCGCAGGTTGCGGGCAGAACCCCGCGCGCCAGTCGGCCGTTGCCGCCGGTCTTCCTCACGACATCCCCAGCATGACCATCAACAAGGTTTGCGGCAGCGGGCTGAAGGCCGTACATCTGGCCGCCCAGGCCATCGCCTGCGGCGATGCTGAAATGGTCATCGCCGGGGGACAGGAAAACATGAGCCTGTCAGCGCACGTTCTGCCACGTTCGAGAATCGGCCAGCGCATGGGTGACTGGAGTCTGCGCGACACGATGATCATTGACGGCCTGTGGGA
>CAYMXG010000391.1:0-2619 GCA_964394115.1 uncultured Enterobacteriaceae bacterium
ACACCCACGGATAGAGTAAAACCGTCATTCCGGGCAAGGGTCCGCAGGACCCGCGACCCGGAATCCAGGCGGGATTTAGGCGAACCCTGGATTCCGGATAACCGCTGCGCGGTTTCCGGAATGACGGGGGGAATGGATTCCCGGTTATGCGGGAACGACGTGAGGACTGGATTCCGGCCTGTGCCGTAATGACAATGTAGTTTTAACTGGTTTCCGGCCTTCGCCGGAATGACTGAAATGGAGATCACTATGAATCGGATAATTCTCGGAGTGCTGGTGCTGATGGGTATCGGTGCCTGTTCACAGCAGGATTCAGCCCAGGCCCCCGCGGCCACCGCCGCCCCGGCTGTAGCAGTGGCCCCGGCACCCAAACCGCTTACCTCCGGCGTCGACAAGGCAAATTTCGACACCACGGTGCGGCCGCAGGATGATCTCTATCGCCACGTGAACGGCATGTGGATGGCAAAGACCGAGATCCCGGCGGACAAATCCAACTATGGCACGTTCTCGTTGCTTTCTGACCAGGCCGAGGAGGATCTGAAGGAGATCATCGAGCAGGCGGCCAATGCCACCGGAAATGCTCCCGGCTCCGAGGCGCAAAAGGTCGGCGATCTGTTCGCCTCCTACATGGACGAGGCCAGGGCCGAGGAACTGAAACTTTCGCCGATCGCTGACGAATTCGCGGCCATTGATGCCGTCGCCGACAAGGCGGCCCTGCTGGAGCAAATGGCAGTGCTGGCGCGCGCCGGCGTCGGCGGACTGTTCGGCGGTTACATAAATACCGATGCGAAAAAATCCGATCAGTACGCGTTCTACATGGTCCAGGCCGGCATTGGCCTGCCGGATCGGGATTACTACTTCGATCCCAAGTACAAGGACAAGCTCGCCGCCTACCTGCCCCATGTGGAACGCATGCTGACGCTGGCGGGGATCCCCGATGCGGCCAGGCGCGCGGCAGCCATCGTCAAGTTCGAGACCACGCTGGCCAAGGCCCACTGGACGCAGGTGGAGAGCCGCGATGATACGAAGACGTACAACCCCAAGACGGCGGCAGAACTGGCGGCACTGGCACCCGGCGTGGATTTCGTGCGCTACTTCAGCACGTTCGGCAAGGCAGCCGACGGTGACGTGATCGTGGCCCAGCCGTCCTATTTCACCGGCATGAGCAAGGCCATCGAGGCGACATCGCTGGAGACCCTCAAGGATTGGCTCAAGTGGAGCGTGATCAACCAGTATGCGAGCCTGCTGAACAAGGACTTGGTGGACGCGGATTTCGCGTTCTACGGCACGACGCTGAAGGGCACGCCGGAAAACCGCCCGCGCTGGAAGCGCG
Organism: uncultured Enterobacteriaceae bacterium; assembly: GCA_964394115.1. Classification (GTDB taxonomy): domain Bacteria; phylum Pseudomonadota; class Gammaproteobacteria; order Eutrophobiales; family Eutrophobiaceae; genus 2-02-FULL-61-13. The sequence continues at coordinate 1,334 of CAYMXG010000391.1, forward strand.
GCGTGGAGGCGGTGGAAGTGAGCCTGGGCGAGGCCGTGGGCAAGATATATGTGGAGAAGCATTTCCCGCCCGAAGCCAAGCAGCGCATGGATGTCCTGGTGAAGAACCTGGTCGAGGCCTACCGGCAAGGGATCCAGAACCTGGCATGGATGGGCGCGGAGACGAAGCAGAAGGCGCTGGCCAAGCTGGACCAGTTCTATCCGAAGATCGGCTATCCGGAGAAGTGGCGCGATTACACCAGGCTGGAGATCCGCAGGGATGACCTGCTCGGCAACCTGCAGCGCGCCGCGGCCTTTGAACTGCAGCGCAACCTCGACAAGCTCGGCAAACCCGTGGATCGCAGCGAGTGGTTCATGACGCCGCAGACCGTGAATGCCTACTACAACCCCGGCATGAACGAGATCGTGTTCCCGGCAGCCATATTGCAGCCGCCGTTCTTCAACATGGCGGCGGACGAGGCCGTGAACTACGGCGCCATCGGTTCCGTCATTGGTCATGAGATCGGCCATGGTTTCGACGACCAGGGTTCGAAGTGGGACGGCAAGGGCAATCTCAGCGACTGGTGGACCGAAACCGATCGCGCGGAGTTTGACAAACGCGGCAAGGCCCTCGTGGCTCAATATGCGGAGTTCGAGCCTTTGCCGGGCTTCAAGCTCAATGGCGAGTTGACCCTGGGCGAGAATATCGGTGACCTGGCGGGACTTACCTTCGCTCACGCGGCTTACATGCTGTCGCTGGCCGGGAAGGAGGCGCCGGTAATTGATGCCCTTACGGGTGAACAGCGTTTCCTCATCGGCTGGGCCCGGGTCTGGGCACGCAATTACCGCGAGGATGACATGAAGTCGCGCCTGGCGGTGGATCCCCATTCGCCGTCCGAGTTCCGCGCCAACGGGGTCATGCGCAACATGCCGCAGTTCTACGCCGCCTATGACGTAAAGGAGGGGGACAAGCTGTACCTGCCGCCTGACCAGCGCGTGAAGATCTGGTAACCCCCATCCGTTATTCCCGCGCAAGCGGGAATCCAGGGGATGCTTGCTGGGCCCCCGCTTTCGCGGGGGCGGAATCCAGCCCATCCGTCATTCCCGCGCAAGCGGGAATCCAGGGGATGCTTTGCTGGGCCCCCGCTTTCGCGGGGGCGACGTTCATTCGCGGGGGCGACGTTCATTCGCCGGGGCGACAGAAATCGCCGGCGTGACTACAAAGTAGGTCTCCAGTTGTCAGGCCGGCGCCGATCCAGTACCATTCGCGGCCCTTTATCCTTGCCACACTGCGCGGCGTTGCGGGTG
>CAYMXG010000392.1:0-2616 GCA_964394115.1 uncultured Enterobacteriaceae bacterium
CTGCCCTGAAGTCTTGAAGGGCAGGGGGTCGGTCGGTATAGTCCCTCTCCCTTTTTGCGCGCCTCGTTGATGAGAGACCAACGTGAATAACCACCGCCCGCCAGCAAGCCAGGGCCTCTACGACCCCGCCCGGGAGCACGACGCCTGTGGCGTGGGTTTCGTCGCCCATATAAAGGGTGTCCGCTCCCATTCCATCGTGGAGCAGGGCCTCACGTTGCTGAAAAACCTGTCGCACCGCGGGGCGGTGGGCTGGGATCCGAAATTATCCGACGGCGCCGGCCTGTTGACCCAGATCCCGGACAAGTTTTTCCGCGAGGAGATGGCAAAACAGGGCGTGAAGTTGCCAAAGGCGGGGCAGTTCGGCATCGGCATGGTGTTCATGCCCCAGGATCCGGCCTCACGCCTCGCGTGCAAGTATGAACTGGAGCGCGCCATCCGCGAGGAAGGGCAGGTGCTGCTCGGCTGGCGCGACGTGCCCGTGGACAATGGTGACCTGGCGCTGCCGGCGCGAAACTCGGAACCGGTCATTCAGCAGGTCTTCATCGGCCGCGGCAAGGGCATCACGGTGGCGGACGCCCTTGAACGCAAGCTCTACATCATCCGCAAGTCCGCCGGGCATGCGATCCAGGCGCTGCGCCTCGAACACGGCAAGGAGTATTACGTGCCGTCCATGTCCGTGCGCACGGTCTGTTACAAGGGCATGCTGCTCGCCCACCAGGTGGGCACCTATTACCGGGACCTGCAGGATCCGCGCTTTGAATCGGCATTGGCATTGGTGCACCAGCGCTTCTCCACCAATACTTTCCCGACCTGGGAGCTGTCCCATCCCTACCGCATGATTGCCCACAACGGCGAGATCAACACCTTGCGCGGCAATGTGAACTGGATCCGCGCGCGGCAACGGGCCATCTCCAGTCCAATCCTGGGCGAGGACCTGGACAAGATCTGGCCGCTGATTTACCCGGGGCAATCGGATTCGGCCTCCTTCGACAACGCGCTGGAGTTGCTGGTCATGGCCGGCTATCCCATCGCCCAAGCCATGATGCTGATGATCCCGGAGGCCTGGGAGGCGCACACCTCCATGGACCCGGCGCGGCGCGCGTTCTACGCCTACTACGCGGCGATGATGGAACCCTGGGACGGTCCCGCGTCCATGGCCTTCACCGACGGCTACCGCATCGGCGCCACGCTGGATCGCAACGGGCTGCGGCCGTCGCGTTACATCGTCACCGACGATGACCTGGTCATCATGGCCTCGGAAGTGGGCGTGCTGCCCATTCCCGAGGAAAAGATCGTCAAGAAGTGGCGTCTGCAGCCCGGCAAGATGTTCCTGGTGGACCTGGAAAAGGGCCGCATCATCGATGACAAGGAGTTGAAGGACTCATTCATCGCCACGCGGCCGTACCAGGAATGGGTCGAGCGCATCACCGTGCGCCTGGATGATCTGCATGGCGAGCGCGAACGCATCCCGGCGACCGCCGAGTCGATGCTGGATCGGCAGCAGGCGTTTGTCTATACCCAGGAAGACGTCAAGTTGCTGCTGACACCCATGGCCCGCAACGGCGAAGAGCCCGTGGGGTCCATGGGCAACGACTCGCCGCTGGCAGTGTTGTCCAACAAGGACAAGACCATCTATCACTACTTCAAGCAGTTGTTTGCGCAGGTGACCAATCCGGCCATCGACGCCATCCGGGAAGAGCTGGTCATGTCGCTGGTGTCGTTCATCGGTCCCCGGCCCAACCTGCTCGGCATCGATGAAATGAATCCGCCGTTGCGCCTGGAAGTGTCGCAGCCGGTACTCGACTTCAACCAGATGGAGACCATTCGCGATATCGAGCGCTGGACCGAGGGCAAGTTCCGCTCCTACGAGCTGGATTCCACCTACCCGGTGGCGTGGGGCAAGGCCGCCATCGAGGCGGGACTCGCGTCACTTTGCGCGCAGGCGGCGGACGCGGCCCGTTCCGGCTGCGGGATCCTGATCATCTCCGACCGCAAGGCCGATCGGGACAATGTCGCCATCCCGGTCCTCCTCACCCTGTCGGCCGTCCATCAGCACCTGGTGGCCAAGGGTCTGCGCACCTCCACCGGCCTGGTGGTGGAAACCGGATCAGCGCGCGAAGTACATCACTTTGCGCTGCTCGGAGCCTATGGTGCCGAGGCCGTTCACCCATACCTGGCATTGGAAACCGTGGCCGATCTCGCGGCGCGCGGCCAGAGCGGCGGCCTGGACGCCGCCATGGCGTGCAAGAACTACATCAAGGCCATTGGCAAGGGCCTGAAGAAGGTCATGTCCAAGATGGGCATCTCCACCTACATGGCCTACACCGGCGCCCAGGTATTCGAGGCAGTGGGATTGTCACGGGCCGTGGTGGATCGGTATTTCACCGGCACCACCTCCACGGTGGAAGGACTCGGCATTTTTGAACTGGCCGAAGAGGCCATCCGCGTGCATCGCGCGGCCTATGGCAACGACCCGGTGCTGGCCGGCGCGCTGGATGCGGGCGGGGAATATCACTATCGCGTGCGCGGCGAGGAGCACATGTGGACGCCGGACGCCATTGCCAAGCTCCAGCATGCCACCCAGGGCAACTCGTACAGTACATATAAGGAGTACGC
>CAYMXG010000393.1:0-2612 GCA_964394115.1 uncultured Enterobacteriaceae bacterium
GTGTGCGTATCCGGGTTCACCCACGGCACAGCGGCAGTGATCTGGATCACCGCGGTTAAAATCGAGGCCGGTATGAACAGGGCAGACACAAGACGTCCTCCAGAAGATCCCGTATGTGAATTTGACCGCCTGAATGCCCGGGGATTCCCTCCCCGGCATCAGAATCAGGCCAAAGCGGCAAAGGCGGGAAGCACCTGCTCCGCAAACAGGTCCAGTGAGCGCATTTCGGCCGCATGCCCGAGGTCGCCAAAGGCCAGTTCCACCACGGCGTAGTTGAATCCGCACTGCTCCTGCTGTTCGAGCAGCATATCCCGGACCCGCGCCGGGCTGCCGCTGACAATCATCCCCTGGGCGCTGGCAGTGTCGAAGTCGCCGATGCTCAGGAACGGAGTCGTCGCATTATTTTTTTTCCACAACAGCCCCAGGTGTTCAAACCACATCGCGAAGGCGGGGCGCGCCAGTGCCTCGGCCTGCCGGCTGGTGCGGGCGACGACCACCATGCGGTACGCGCCGATCAGCGGCTCATCGTCAACACCCTGTTCGCGCAGGCGCTCGGTTCGCGTCTGCTGCCACTGGTCGCGATAGCCGGCACAAATCTCCCGCACGCGTTCCGTACTCCCCAGCACCATGATGTTCATGCCGGCGCGCGCTGCATGGGACTGCGCTTCCGTCGTGGCCGGGGCCGACCAGAAAGGGATGCGCGCCTGCCGCGGCCGCAGCGGCAACGGCACAGCCTGGTAATTGAAATGCCGCCCGGCATAATCGAGCTGATCGGAGGCCAGCCCCTGGCGCAGGATCTGCAGCGCTTCCACGTAGCGTTCGACGGCGTCTTCGCGCTGGACTCCGTAAAAGGCCTGCTCAAACGGCGAGGCGCCCCGCCCCACCCCGATTTCCAGCCGTCCGTCGCTCAATTGATCGAGCATGCAAATCTCCTCCAGCAACCGCAGCGGCTGGTACATCGGCAGGCAATACACCATGGGGCCAAGGCGCAACGTCCTGGTCTCCCGCGCCACGGCAGCAAGAAACACACCGGGCGACGGGGCCATACCCAGTGGCGTGCCATGATGCTCGGCCAGGTGGTAGGCGCGGAAACCGGCCTGTTCCGCGGCATGGATGAGCGCCAGCCGATCGTTATAGGTCCGCACCGGGGGCTCGTTGCGATAATCGAGATGGTCAAACAGGCCGCATTGCATGTGACACCCGGTTGGCGAGGCAGGAGCCCCATTGTGCCTGCGGCGGCGCGACCCGGGAACCCCGCCCTTCCGGGCTACATATATAATGTGCGCCCCTTCAACCCTGATGTGGAGAGTTCCTGCATGAATCGCTCGTTGTTTTTCTGCGCCCTTGCGTTGCTGGCTGCGCCTTTGACTGTATTGGCCCACGGACCGTCCCGGCAGATGGTGGTCAAGGAAGTCCAGGTCAACGCCCCGGCGGCGAAGGTCTGGGAGGTCATTGCCGACTATTGCTCCATCAGCACCTGGGATACGGAGGTGCCGGAATGCCAGGCCGACCCCGGCAACAAGCCCGACACCATTCGCACCCTGAAGCTGAAGAACGGGCAGCAGATCAAGGAAAAGCTCGTCAAGCACGAAGCCGAAAACAAAAAGATGCAGTTCATGTTGCTGGAGCCCAATGAGGCCGCATTACCCATCAATACATTGGGGACCACACTGTCGGTCCGTGACGGAGACGGCGGCACTGCCGTGGTGGAATGGAAGGCGGCTTTCTACCGCTCGTTCCCCGGGCCGACCCCGCCGCCCGAGCTGAGTGACGAGGCCGCCGTTGCGGCAGTGACCAAAATCGTGGATGCAGGCCTCGCCGGGATCAAGTCACTGGCGGAGAAGTGAAACGCGCCGCGATCGCGGGCGCGCTGGCGCTGCTCTGCGCAACGCGCGTGGCGGCGGCGCCTTTTGCCTGGATCACCAACCAGGCGGATGACACGGTCACGGTCATAGACACTGCCTCGGGAAAAGCGGAGGCGACAATAAAGGTCGGCCATCGCCCGGCGGGCGTCGTGGCCAGTCACGATGGCAAGCGGATCTATGTGTCCAACCCTGAAAGCCGGGACATCTCGATAATTGATGGCGAGACGCGCAGCGTGATCAAAACCGTGCCGGTCGGGAATGGGCCGCTTGGCATCGCCATCAGCCCCGACGATCAGCAGGTTTTTATCAGTGACTGGTACTCCCACCAGGTCGCCGTGTTGGATGCTGCGACCGTCGAGATCAAGGATCACATCCCGGCCGGAAACTCCCCGGCCGGACTCGCGGTGACGCCCGACGGGAAACGCCTGGTGGTGGCCAATCGCGATGACAACTCGATAACCATCATCAACCTCGCGGACCGTGCGGCGCTGGCGACGATTTCCGTGGGCACGGCGCCCTTTGGCGTAACCGTGGACACCGGCCGCAAGCGGGCGTTCATTGCCAATGTGCAAAGCAGCGACGTCAGTGTCGTGGATCTGGATACCTTCAAGGTGACCGCGACCCTCCCGGTGGGCAGCTTCCCCTATGCCATCGCCCATGTGCCGGATTCGGATCGGCTGTTTGTCACCAACCAGCACGACAATTCTGTTTCTGTGCTTGATTTGAAGTCCGGGCAAACGCTGCGGA
>CAYMXG010000394.1:0-2606 GCA_964394115.1 uncultured Enterobacteriaceae bacterium
GCCAGATTCACGATTTCCCACAGCTTCAGACCCAGCAATGCCAGCACGATGAAAAGCTCCAGGGCAATGGTGCCGATTTCGTCCATGCGCGCCGGCGTGATGTGTCCGCCGGCAAACGCATCATCCACATTGCGGATCAGGGCGGCGCAAATCATCGGCCCGATGTACACGGGCAGTGTCACATCCATGGCGCTGAACCCGGCATTGATGAAGGTGCCGAGCCCCAGGGCCAGACAGATGACGACCACCGTGGACATCCAGCTTGCCGGCGGACTGCCGGAACCCACCTCGATCACTACCACCGCTGCATCGGCATTCACCGGCTGCGCCAGCCGATGCTTCTGGATCAGGCGTCCGCCAATGTGTCCGCCGAGCAATCCGCCCACGACAATGCCGAACATGGCCGCGCCCACGCCCAACGCAGTTGCCGATTGCACCCCCATGGCCTCGAAATTCGGGCCGAACGCCAGCGCCGTTGCCGGCCCGCCGGTGAGTGACACCGCGCCCGGGATCAATCCGAGCAGCGGATTCAGGCCGAGCGCTGTGGCAACACCGACGCCCCACAGAATCTGGAGGATCAAGCCCAGCACCGCAATCCCCAGGAAGATCATCACCTCGCGTCCGCCCAGCCGCAGTAACTGGAGACTGGCGTTCATGCCGATGGTGACAAAGAACGTCACCATCAGGATATCCCGGACCGTGGTGTCGAATTCCACGCCGATCCCCTGCCCGTGCAGGATCAGGACCCCGATCGCGTACACCAGTCCGCCGACGATGGAGGGCGGAATGTGCATGCGGCTCAGAACCGGTATGCGCCGGGTGATGGCATGCCCCAGCACCACGCCCAGGGCGGCGAGACCAAGCAACTGGAATGCGGAGAGTTTGATTAACAACATGGCATCCCTATGGAAAAGTTGAAGTCGGACCGGGGGTCAGGTCTTGCAATCATGCACGCACGTTTGAGTATCTGTGCCAAAGGTCAAAATCAGGCGAGCGTGCATGATTGCAAGACCTGACCCCAAGTCCGTGCATGATTGCAAGACCTGACCCCAGATGTCCTGACCCCCTGTTCTGGTATCGTAGCTTGATGCAGGCCCCGGAAACACCGTCGCGCGCGGATTCTACGCAACTTGTGGCAACTTTGCGGGAATGTTCCGTCCGCGCTGCCGGCAATACCCTGACCCTGGGCGAGGTGCTGGATTCCATGCAGGAGGCCAGTTATGCCTTTATTTGCATGGTGTTATGCCTGCCTTTTCTTCAACCCGTGTCCCTGGGCCCGCTGGCCGTGGCCGGCGGAGTGACCTTTGCACTGCTGGGCTGGCAGTGCCTGACCGGCCATCACGCGCCGGTGCTGCCGGCCAAGGTGAGGAATATCGTGATGCAGCAGCAAGGTTGGGACATGTTGATCCAGACCTGCATCCGCTTGCTGGGCTGGTGCGCCAGGATTACCGCGCCGCGCTACTTCACGTGGGTGGACGGCGAGCGCGGGCACCGGGTGCTCGGCGCCATCCTGGTCGCCGGCGGACTGCTGATGGCAATCCCCTTCTTCGGCCTGCCCTTCAACAATGCATTACCGGCATTGGCGATATTTTTTGTTTGCCTGGCCCAGTTGGAGCGCGACGGACTGATGGTATTCATCGCCATGGGCTGGCTGGTGGCAACGATGATCTATTTCGCGGTGGTACTGACCGTGATCTTTGTGTTCGGCCGCCAGGCCCTCGGGAATCTACTCTGAACAAGTCGATGTAGGAACAGGGCTGTCATTCCGGCACCGTCTCCCCGGCGAAGCCTGCCCCGTGCTACGACACGGGGGCCGGGGTCCAGTATTAATTAGCTGGATTCCGGCCTGCGCCGGAATGACAAATGAAAATAACTCGCGCTTCAATCAGGGTTCCCCAAGTCACAACCCGCATGTTCAATGCGACAACACGAATATCAGGTAGCCGACGTACAGCGCGCCATTGACGAACAGGTGCCAGACCCGTAATTGCCCGCGGTATGACAACACCGTTATCCACGCGGCCGCCCCGATGGTCACCAGCACACCGGAAAGCACCGCCGGGCTGGGCGTCCACGGCGTCAGCATGATGCCGATGGCCGGCAACAGGCTGCCCTGGAACACCATGGCGCCGGTGATGTTGCCGAAAGCGAGGGTATCTTTATGGCGCCGGATCCACAGGATGCTGTTCACCTTCTCCGGCAACTCCGTGGCGACCGGAATAATAAGGAGTGCCAACACCAGCGGCGACAGGCCCACCATCGGCGCCAATTCGTGCACGCTATGCACAAATCCCTTGGCGCCGCCGATCAGCAACCCGAATCCCACCGTGATCTGGATGATCAGCATCGGCCAGCCATCGGGCAGTCCGAGACGGCACAGGTACATCTCGCTGTGGGCCTCGGTGCCGTGGCCCTCAGCCACCAGTTGGGCGGACACGCGCAGGGTCATCATTACGTAAATGAAGTAGACAAAAACAAGCGCGATGGCCAGCACCGCCCGGGCAGTGTGAGTGTCATGGGGCAGGAACATCGCCACCAGGGAAAAGCCGAACGCCACCAGGAAGAAGTGCATGTCCCGGCGCAGCCCGGTGCGCTCCGGATTGAGC
>CAYMXG010000395.1:0-2599 GCA_964394115.1 uncultured Enterobacteriaceae bacterium
CGCATGCATGATTGCAAGACCTGACCCCAGATAATGCAAGACCTGACCCCAGATTTTGCAGGTTCTGATTCAGTAGGTAATCTTTTCCAGCTGCGACATGATCTCCGTGCGCCTGTCGGCATCCACGAAGGCCGGCAGGATAAAGTCGTGGCCGAGCCGGTCGGGCGACTCATCGACATAGAAACCTTCGGGCACGGAGTACGCGGCCTCGAACAAAGCGCCGGCCGGCGTGCGGAAATAGATGGAGTGGAAGTAGCCGCGATCCTTCGATTCGGAAACGTCCGTGAACCCCAATCCCTCGAGATAATCCTTGTATTCCTTTTGCACGTCCTTGTCGTTCACCTTGAACGCGACGTGGTGCACGATGCCCTCGCCATAAAACCAGCTGCCCTGGTCGCGATCCGGCTCGACGATGAATTCAACCGTTCTGCCGGGACCGCCGCCGTTGACCTCGAAGCGGTGGTACTCGCCGGCGTTGTCGTCCCGGGTCTGTTCAAACCCCATGGCCAGTTGCATGAATTTCGCCGACTCCCTGATGGAGCGTACCGACACCGTGACGCTGTGCACGCCGCGGATGGCCTTGCCTTCCGGAATATCCGCGGTGCCGCGGGGTTTGCGGGCATCGTTGCGCGTACCCACCAATTCGTATTCGATCCCGCAGGGATGATGGAAACGCAGGCGGTGATCGCCGAACCGCTCCAGTTCTTCAACGCCGTAACCATGCGCAACGAGGCGCGATTTCCAGAACCCCAGCGCTGACTCGGGAATCGAACAGGCAATGGTGCGCACCTGGCCGGTGCCGCGCTCCGCCTTGAGGCCGGTATGCCGGAACGAGAAGGTCGTGATCAGCGTGCTCGGGTCGCCGTTCTCATTGCCGTAATAAAGGTGGTAGATGGGCAGCTTGCCGTCGTAAAGAATGGTTTTCTTCACGCTCTTCAGGCCCAGGAGGTCGGCGTGGAACGTGTAATCTTCCTGCGCGCCGCCGACGCAGAGGGTCAGGTGATGATGGCCGTGTAGGACGTTCATGTTCGTTCCCCCGCTTCTGCGTTCCGGGTTGCCGCCCCGAACCTGGGCCCATTCTGGTACAACGGATCAGGTCTGGCAAACATGCATTTTCGGACAGAAGCGGGGACCGGGGCGGCGACTTGATATGATCGGCGGCATGAAAAACTTTGAGTTGCAGGGTCTGCCGTGGAATGTCATTTTCGGCGCCGGCGCAGTCCGGCGGTTGCCGCAGATCCTCGAGCAGAAAGGACTCCGGCGCGCGCTCATCCTCTCCACTCCAGGCAGGACACAGCACGCCGGCTTGCTGCAGTCGGTTATGGGGAGTTCGGCAGCCGGATTGTTCACAGGCGCGGCGGTCCACGTACCGACAGGCGTCGTCGAGGAAGCCGGTCGCGCAGCGCGCGCGTGCGCGGCCGACTGCACGGTATCCATTGGTGGCGGTTCCACGACCGGGCTCGGCAAGTTGCTGCGCAGGGAGGTTGGACTGCCGCAGATAGCAATTCCAACCACGTACGCCGGTTCGGAAATGACGCCCATCTGGGGCGAGACCAGCGGGAAAACGAAACGTACGGGCCGCGACCCGCAGGTCCTGCCGGTTGCGGTCATTTATGACCCGGAACTCCTGGTCACGCTTCCGCCGGCCATCGCCGGTCCCAGTGCGCTGAACGCCATGGCGCAGGCCATCGCGAACATTTCTACAAATCCGATCGTGGGGCTCCTGGCGCGCGAGGCGATCCGGGTGCTGGCGAAAGGACTGCCCCGGGTCATGCATGACAACAGAAACGTCGATGCCCATGCCGTGATGCTTCACGGTGCCTGCCTGGCCGGAGCGGCGCTGGGGCTCGGCAGAAGTGGCTTGCACCACCGTCTGTGTCATCTGCTGGGTGGCATCTACAGCCTGCCGCACGCGGAGACACACGCGGTTATCCTCCCGTACAGCGTGGCCCAAACCGCGCGTACTGCGCCGGAGGACGCCGCCCTGATTGCGTCAGTGCTTGGGGCGGGCGACGCCGCGTCGCATTTGTACCGGTTCCTGAAGGAGTTTTGCCCCAGGCATTCCTTGCGCGCGCTGGGCCTGACGGATTCAGAGATTGAATTTGCCGTCGCCGCCGCGGGCGTCGACGCGCAGGCATCCGCTGACATGCGTAGAGTGTTGATGGAGGCGCTTGCAGGCAACCCGCCTGTCGCGGTATGACAGGCATCCCGGCAAGTTGATTTCAACCTGGAAGAAGAGGAGAGGGGGAATGCGAATTCGTATGACGAACATCCCGGCATGGGCGACGGCCCTGCTGACCTTGGTTGTCACATTTGGCGTGTACGCCGGCGACCTGCCGCATGCGACACCGGAGGAGGTCGGCCTGTCGAGTGAACGCCTCGCACGCATGGATGGGCATATACAGGCCTATATTGAAGCGCACAGGCTTTCCGGCGCCGTGGTGCTGATTGCCCGGCACGGCAAGATTGCGCACCTGAGTGCCATGGGCAAGGCGAGCGTGGAAGAGAGTACGCCGATGCAGGCCGATGCCCTGTTTCGCATCTATTCCATGACCAAGCCGATCACGAGCGCGGCGCTGCTGATGCTGTTCGAGGAGGG
>CAYMXG010000396.1:0-2591 GCA_964394115.1 uncultured Enterobacteriaceae bacterium
ACTCCAGGTGCCACCGATCGAAGATGATGTAATCGGCGCGCCTGGCCTTTGCGATGCGGTAGATTGGAAAACACAGTGCCTGGTAAATCGTTACGTACAGATCCAGAAACAGCAGCGGCAACGCCAGGCTGTAGATGATCGGCCCGGTGATGAAATTCTGCGGCCGGTCAGTGACGATCCAGCGCAACAGCCCCCGCTTCAGTTTGCGATGGGACTGCCGGATGGCGGTCTCAAACTCGATACGCTTCCCCCGAACCTGGTAGAAAAGTTGCACCTCCTGCTCGCGCAGAGCGAGGCGCAGGTCGTCTTCAAGGGCGGTGATCTGCGCCAACAGGTCTCCGATTTTCGCGTTCATTGGCCGGCCTCGCGGCTGCAACCGTCATCCACGGGTTGCCCGCTGATGATCCTTCGCCCCGTGAACAGCGCGGAAATGATGTTCCCTACTTCACTTCCCATGGAAGTTCTCCTTTTCGACCCCGGAAATGCGCACCAACGGGATTATCACTTCACCAACTGGAGTCTAAACCCAAACACCGGCAATCGTTCCTGCATGAAGTCCAGATCCTTCGAGCGCTCAAAGCCCAAACTTTCGTAGAGCCCCCATGCGACCTGCATTGCCTGCGTCGTGTGTAAGACAACCTGGGAGTGTCCTTTTGCTCTTGCCAGCAGGATACAGGCATTGGTCAAGGCCCTGCCTGCACCCATCTTTCGCGCCTTCGGACTCACCCCTAAAAGACGAATGCCAGATGCATTCTTTACCGTCGTTGCAGTGCCCCCGGAACCATATTCGGCCATAGCGCCGAAATATACGACGCCGCCAATCAGTTCACCCCCAGGGGATATCGCGACCAGGACTTTTGCATCCTCCTTGGCGGTAAAACTCCCGATATTGGCCAGCATCCGGTAATAGCCAGGCTGCTCGTCCGGAGTCGGAAAACCCTCGAGCGATGAATACACCTCGACCATCAATTGGCCCAGTGTTTCAAACTCTTGCTTGCGAATTTCACGAACAACAAGGGCTGTGTTCATTTTTTCCTTAAGGTCCGGCCGGTTATCAGGCTCAGGAAAACCATCCTGTCCTGAATGAAACGCCGACCACGACAAACAGAACAGAAATCATGGTGACGGGGATGATGTGCCAGGCCAGCGCTGTGAGATTCTCCTCTGACAGTCGCGGAATAATCCTTAAACGGGCGTCGGCCGCAATGGCGATGGTTAGTGCCAGCAGGACGAGCTTGGCGCCAATCAATCGTGAAATCGGATGGTCAAAAACCAGCCATTGACTCATGTCCGGAACGACCCGGTGCGCAAGCCAGATCCCCGTGGCGACCTGGATCAGCAAAGCGGGTATGCCAATCCGCTCGTAGGCCGATTCAAACCGCAAGAGTTCGGCGGGAGAGCGCTGCTTGAGCACGCGCGGCAATACGGTCAGCGCCAGTACCAGGTGTCCCCCGGTCCAGACGGTTGCCGCAAGAATGTGCAGTAGCAGGAGTGTTCCGTACATGGGCCCTCTTATGACACGCCGCGTATGCGCCTGGTGGTGCTGTTCAGATACCGGGCAGCGAGGGCCATGAGCCCTCCCAGGACCGCAAGTGCGGCAACCAGCATCATAAACAATCCCAGCAGGACACCGAAGTCGTGCTCAATCCCTGAAAAGGGACCGGATGGCACATGGCTGGCCTTCGCCTCACGTGCCCACATGAACTGAAAGACGCCAAATCCCGCCAGCATCAGTCCCGCCGCCAGCGTGGCAACCGCTGCCCACGCTTTCTCGTGAACGGCGCGATGTATGACAACGATCAGCACAGGACCAATCAAAAGTGCAAGCCAGCAAATATCATCATCCACGCCAAGGCGCTGCTGAAGCGCAAACCGCTCGTAGACGATGCTGACGCCGGCAAACGCAACACCCGAGATCGCCAACGCAATGAGTCCCGATGACAGCCACCGGAGAATACGGGTCAGGATTTGCATTTCAGCCAGGAGCGACGAATGACGTCCTAGGGACCCCGCGTCAATTCCAGGTATGCGACTCTGAGTAGAAACCAGAGGCACGGTGAAGCAGCCAGGGCCGTTGCCACAAGGAGAGAGGCCGCGTGTTTTCCTTTGCGCCACTCGACAATCCACAACGTGACACCAACCAAACCCATTACGACACTGAAGCCAATCAATATGGGGCCCACCGCCGCGGCCAATCCCCACCCACCCCAACCTTCAGTGCGGGAGATTTCCCACAAAGCCGCCACGAGCAGCATTGGTGGCAATGGTGAAACGGCCTTGAATATTTGATGGACCCGCAAGAGTGCCAACTCCCTTTCAGGCGATCTTTGCGTGGCCGCAGCGCCTGCCCGTGCCATGCTCATTCATCGTGACTCTCCATGTGAAAGGTGTGGAGTATGCGGTGCGCGACCGGAGCGAGAATCACACCTGCGACGAGGATGACAACCAAGCCGCAGTAAAGTGCATACAGTCCCGCAAAAAGCTTGCCGCCAAAGGTGGCCGGTGGATTCACAGGGCCCATACCACCGAGGAGCATGGATGCGTCCAGGAATGAGTCGATCCAGTTCAGACCCTCAAGCGCGTGATACCCG
>CAYMXG010000397.1:0-2585 GCA_964394115.1 uncultured Enterobacteriaceae bacterium
TGCGCGCGGAACTGGATCGCAGCGTCGCACAAAACAGCCCGGCGCGTCCGCGTATCGAACAACTTTTGCGGGACCTGGAGTCCCATCTGGAAGAATCAGGTGGCGAGGGTCGGCGTCAAAACCTGGTGGGTAACCTGCGCACGGCAGTTCAACACTTTGAGGCCGAGCACCCGCGTGCCACCGCCATCATGAATGACATCATGGTGGTGCTCAGCAATATGGGGATTTAATCCATTGCTGACGTGGCCAGCAAGAGTGCCCCGATTCCCGCGCCGATGAAGTAACCCATCGGAATCCGGTGCATTACCTTGTCCATGGTCAGCTTGTCTTCTTCGGACTTCGGTTTCTCTTCAACCTTCGGCTTTTCTTCGGCTTTTCCGCTGTCTTCGGCTTTCTCCGCCGTGGCGCCGGCCTCAGTTGCCTGCTCCTCGTCGGCGTTCGCCGTACGGTATTGGGCCAGGTAGTCGACGCCCCCAAATTTGAGCGATTCCACCCCCGATTCATTGAAGCGCAGGTCCATCACCGCCGGACGCAACATCACTTCCCGATAGTCCAGGGTCTGACCAGACTCACGGAAGGTACGATCCATGCGCAGGCCGAAGTGGGAACGCGTATCCGGGGCAGCCCCGCTGAAAGGGAGCTGGAAATACACCAGCGCATGGGGTTCACTAATCAGATTATCAGCCGCGACCGGGGCCGCAAGCGTGAGCATGAGAACGAACATAATGGCCGTGAATCGCATCCGATCCCCCTTCCCGTTGCAGGAATTACCTTGGTTCAGCGTAGTCATTGTATCCCGGGTTGTAAACAAAGGCGCAGGGACGGCGTGAATGGCGCGGGGCCTGCGAATTGCAACTTTCAACGCCGCCATCCAGGACCTCCGGCTGTTGGGCCGGTCATTGTATTGCCCGGTGGCATGGCCGCGGGAACGTCTGCGCCACCTGCCGGCGGCGCTGGAGTCGCTGGACGCGGACATCGTCTGTTTGCAGGAGATGTTCCATCAGCCAATGCAGGAATGGCTGCGTGCTGCCCTGTCGCCCAGCTTTCCCCATGTCGCCGGCCTGCAGTCCGGAAGTGTTTCGCTGCGGCTCGGCAATGAACTGCTGGTGCTGTCGCGCTTTCCGCTGGGTGTCGCCCGGCTGCATCGTTTTGGCCACGCCACCCGGGAGGAGTGGATTTTTGCCAGCAAAGGATTCCTGCACGTCCAGGCGGAGATACCCGGCCTCGGCACCGTGGATCTGGTGAATTTTCATACGACTGCCGGCGGCGCCCGCGCTCATCCGGAGAGCCCGGAAATGGAGACCATCAGGGCACGACAGATCTCCCAGATCCTGGATGTCGTCATGTCCCTGCCCCTGACATTCCTGATCGGAGACCTGAATGCCGGGCCGCAAACATCCACGCATATATATAAGGAGGTCGTTGACCACGGCTTCGTGGACGCATTCCTGGCCGGCGGCGGCGCAGGCATGACCTGGGACCCGGCCAACCCGCTGGTGGCCCGGAGCCGCGAATCCCACCTGCCACCGCAACGCATCGACCACGTCTTTTTGTCCGGTTCGCTGGCAGAGCAATTGACGCCACGGTCGGCGCGGTTGATCCTGCACGAGCATGGCGCCGCCACCCCTGACGGCCCCATGCCGTACTCGGATCACTATGGCGTGTTAACCGAGTTGGAATATTGACGCGTTACACCACCCGCCCTTTCCCCCGTTACCGGTACATCCCGGGGCGGTCTCCCCACCCGGTCCGCGATCCGGATGGGCACTCCTTCGGCCATGGGCCTGCGCCCCTTGAGACCTTCGCGGAGGAGGATTGGCCGGCCTGCGTTGAATACCTTTATGGGATCGACCTCTTCAATCACCGCTATTGGTGGGAGGCCCACGAGTCGCTGGAGCAATGCTGGGTTGCGGCCGGACGTACGACCGAACTTGGTTTGTTCCTGCAGGGTTTGATCCAGGTTGCCGTCGCGTGCCTCAAACTCGAACAGGGATTCACGGATGTGGCCAAGCGCATGGCGGAGGATGGGCTGGCGAAGTTTCCCCGCGACCCGAGAAGGCTGGGAATCAGTGTCGCGGAGTTGCGGCGGGATATTTGCGCCCATTTACAGGGCACTGCCCCGGCACCCGCGATCCACCTTGAAGGAGTACCCGGGGAGTTGCGCCCGCGATTGTGACAGTCTTTGAACAGAGTTACGTGCAACAAATTACCGGGAAAAATTTGAGAACTGGCCGCATACTTACTGAGCCCTGCTCTCGGACCGGCACGGAGGAGTCGCTTTGAACGAATTGGACGTCACCGTCGTTCGGGATTTTCTGATTACCCTGCTCATCGGCGCACTGGTCGGGATCGAGCGCGAGAAGTCCAAGGCGGTCAAGGGCGACTTCACGTTCGGGGGCCTGCGCACTTTCATCCTTTTCGCCCAGGCCGGCGCGGTGGGCGCCTGGCTGTCGGTGCATTTCAATACCCCCTGGGTTTTCGTCGTCACCATCGCCGCGGTCTCGGCCATGATCATCGCCGGCTACTGGATGGAAGGCCGGCACGACCCGGAAGCGCTCGGCCTGACCACCGAGATCGCGGCCCTG
>CAYMXG010000398.1:0-2584 GCA_964394115.1 uncultured Enterobacteriaceae bacterium
ACATGGGCGCACAGTGGAAAACCAAGATCAAGGAATCGGCGAACAACGCCAAGGGCAAGGTCTTCACCAAGCTGGCCAAGGAAATCATGGTCGCCGCGCGCACCGGCGCCGATCCGGGCATGAATCCGCGCTTGAGAATGGCGGTGGAACAGGCGAAGAAGGCCTCCATGCCCAAGGATACAGTGGAGCGCGCCATCAAGAAGGGCGCCGGCCTGCTCGACGAAGTGGTGAACTACGACAAGGTCACCTACGAAGGATTTGCACCGCACCACGTGCCCGTCATCGTCGAATGCCTGACCGACAACGTGCATCGCACCATCACCAGCATGCGCATCCTGTTTCGCAAGGGACAGTTGGGTACGTCAGGATCGGTGTCCTGGGATTTCGATCACCTCGGCATGATCGAGGCGGCACCGGAAAAGCCCGGCGCGGATCCGGAGACCGCTGCCATCGAAGCAGGGGCGCAGGACCTCGAGCCCGGGGAGGAAGGCGCCACGCTGTTCCTGACCGACCCGGGCGACATGGACGCAGTCAGCCGCGCATTGCCTGCCCATGGGTTCATCGTGAAGACGGCGCAATGGGGATACCGCGCAAAGAATCCGGTGACGCTGGGTGAGGCTGAACGCACTGAGGTCATTGCGTTCCTGGAAGCGCTGGATGGCGACGACGACGTGCAAAATGTTTACGCGGGACTTTCTGAATAAAAGCGGCGCTGTTGCGTCAAAGATTTGCGCGCCCGGCAAAGTAACTGTGGCGCCGAATCATCCCTTTCGGGAAGTCCACGTGCAGCTATCTCTGAAGTGAAGGAATTGGCGGTTCACGAGCGTGGCCAGTATCGACGCGGCATATTTCGACGTAATTGAACCGGTCCTGAGGGGGCTCGTCAGCATGCGTGCAGCCTGTTCATGGGGAAAATGCACACGCATGACGCGCGCCGTCTGCGCGAGAAAGTCTGCATACGACCAGGGAACAAAGGGCGCGGCGCCGTTCCATGAGCCATTCAGGGGCTCGAACGACAAAGCCAGGTCCTCGCTTCGCACCAGCAGGGCGCGCGCAAGCATTATGCGCGCCTTGCAGAGAAAGCTGCGGCGCTCAGTCCTGTCGTAATGCTGGTGAATGTCGCGAAAGTGCCTGAAATGACGGACCTCATCCGTACTGATTCGCCGCATCAGTGCCTTCAGTTCTGGATCAATGGCGTAGGCACCGATACAGCGATAGATCATTGACGCCCCGGTTTCGGTCGCACACCTCGCCAGCGCCTCCAGGCCGGGACTCGGGCGCAACCGGGAGTGGTCGCAGCGCGGAATGTAACGGGTTGAAAAGAGCGTGAATCCGCGATTCCAGTCGAACCGGGGCCAGGTACCTTCCACGTAGTTCTTCAGGAGCCGTCCGTGTTCCGACTCTTCCGGCAACCAGATATCCCTGAGCCACGCCAGGATGCCTTGTTCCCCGGCGAAGATCGCCTCGAGATTCTCGACGTAGGTATCTACCCGGCTCTCCAGAAACGATGCTGACGCCGTGGCGTAGAAAATGAACGGGTTAAGGTGCGGTGATTGCATGGCTCATCCGGGAAGCAAATCCGGCGGCTCAGCAGCTTCCTTCTGATTCCCCGGGCAACTCAACACAACCATCAATAAAGGCGATGTTGAGCGGGCTCCCATAACGATCCGGCGTGATCTCGGCCACCTTCAGTTTCCCCGACATCACGGCCGCCACATCCGCCAGAACCTGGTCGACGACGGATTCCACCGGGCCGGTTGCCAGTGCGCTTTGAATTGCATCCGCCCAGACGGAAAGCATACGCGTCGTGATCCGTGTCGCGCTGCGATCCTTGGCCCATTCGCCGCCAATGTGCAGGCCGACAGTGTCGAGCTTGGCTTTCAGGGAGCGTGCGGATTCGCCTCCTCGCCCATCCAGTACGAGGGATTCCAGGTCCAGGAATCCCCACGCGTAGATTTCCGAGCCTTCATAGAAGCGCCGGACCCAGGTCAGGTACTGATCCTGGGTCTGCACTGCGGAATTCTTCGCATCGGATGCATAGTTCTGCACGAAATGTTGCCGCGCCGGCAATTGCGCCGGCCATGCATCGGCTTCCCTGACCGGAGTAGAGCACCCCTGAAGGGCCACGAGGATTGCGAGTACAGCGAATTTGATGAACAGTTTCATTTTCACTTCTCCATTGCCATGCCGCTGACTGACAACGCGGCGTTCGATCGCGGCGGCATATGCTCGCCTTGAGCGTGATCTTCATTGAGGCGGGGCAATGGCACTACCTACAACTCGCTTACACCTGCAAAATACGGCGCCGGACCTGGTTGGCCGGGAATCTCTGGCGGGGGGATCTCTGACTTGTGCACCGCGCAACTGCGCGGCGAATTCGAGGGTTCTTAAACTGGTTTGGGGCCGGTGTCGTGGCCGTTACCCCACCCACTTCCGCGCGTTGTGGAACAGCATCATCCACGGGCTTTCTTCGCGCTTCCATTCCGGCGGCAGCCACGAGAACTGTTTGCTCAGGAATGTCCGTTCCGGATGCGGCATCACGATGGTGAAGCGGCCGTCGTCCGTCGTGAACCCGGTGCAGCCG
>CAYMXG010000399.1:0-2573 GCA_964394115.1 uncultured Enterobacteriaceae bacterium
CCGCAAACCGAGTATCTCGCCCCGCCGTTGCTGGACCAGATGCTCGCGCCCATTGCGCTTTACCCGGACGCGCTCTTGTCTCAAATCCTGATGGCCTCCACCTATCCCCTGGAAGTGATAGAGGCCTATCGCTGGGTCAGCGATCCCTATAATTCGGCGCTGAAGGGTTCGGCGCTGGAAACAGCGCTGGAGGCGCAGGACTGGGATCCGAGCGTCAAATCGCTGGTGCCGTTTCCGGACATCCTTAAAACCATGAATGACAAGCTGGGCTGGATGCAGCAATTGGGCAATGCCTTCCTGTCCCAGCCCCAGGATGTCATGGACGCAGTGCAGCGCCTGCGAACCCAGGCCGCAGCGGCGGGTAACCTCAAACCCACCGAGCAGCAACGCGTCGTTACCGTAGAGCGGACCATCATCATTCAGCAGGCCAGACCGGAAGTGGTCTACGTGCCGGTATATGATCCGTACGTGATTTATGGCGGGTGGGCGTGGCCCGATTATCCGCCGGTCTACTTCGATCCGTTTCCGCGTTACGGACTTCGGGTCGGTATGTTCAGCTGGTTCAGCTTCGGCGTCGTCAGCTTGTATTGGGGCTGGAACGATTTCGACTGGCACCATCACCACATCCACATCGATCGGGATCGATACAACCGGTTCAGGTCACACCACGGGCGCCCGCACCACGCACGGGACAGCTGGGAACATGACCCATACCATCGGCGCGGGGTGGCCTATGCTGACCCAGGAATAAGAGCCCGATTCCGGCCCAATCCGGTCGGCGCGCCGGCGTCGCGTCGCGACTACCGCGGCTATCCGCCATCGGTTGCACGTGCGGATCAACCGGGTTCACAGCCGCCGGGGGCAGCTCCAACCCGTCCGCCGCAGACCGCGCAGCCGACACCCCCGGCCACGCCGGAAAGGCCTGCGCGCGATCGGACTGACATCGACCAGCGGGCAAAGCCCGGGGATGCCACCGGACGTGACCAACGGACACCACCGTCCGTCAGCGCGCCTCCTGAACAGCCAACGACAACGGATCGCCGCACCCGTGAGCCCCGGGTAAACGAACCACGCGCGGCTGTCGAACCGGACAGCCGCACCACCCGATCCCGGGTACCCGAAGCACGGGCGACTGTCGAACCGGAAAGCCACACCCGTACGCCTCGTGCAACCGAATCGCCATCGGCCAGGCAGCAGCGTGAAACCACGCCGCGTATCGCGCCGGCGAGAACGGAAACACACGTCCCCCCGGCATTTGAAGACTACTCCAGCGGTGATTCGGTCCGCGCCGCCATTGAACGGACGCGCAGCAGCCGCCAGTCGTCCACCCCGGAGCCGACTGCACGGTCGCGGGATACCAGGCCCGATCGTCAAGAACGCAGCAAAGCGGACGATCGTCAGAAGCGCCAACGATGAATGTTTCACAAACAATGAACTTTCCGGGCACACCATGATGGAATTGAACTGGAAACGCTGCACAGAAACGATCCCGCCCCGGGGCCGGGCACTGATCTGCGCGCTTGCGATGACCGCTTTGTCCGCCTGCGCCGGCCTGGCGGTACGGCAACATACCTTTGCAACGGCCGAGGGCGCAGTGGAAGCCCTGGTTGCCGCGGCGCGCGCCGACCATAGCGAAGGGATCGTCACCGTTCTCGGACCGGAGGGGAAAAGCCTTGTCTACTCCGGCGATTCCGTCGCTGACAAGAAAGCACGTGAGCGCTTCGTCACCCATTACGACAAGGCCCACGCCATCCAGATGGAAGGGGATGACAAGGCCATATTGGTCATCGGCGACAAGCACTGGCCGTTCCCGATCCCTGTCATCCGGCGCGGCGGCAGCTGGCAATTCGACACATCCGCCGGCGGAAAGGAAATACTGGATCGGCGCATCGGGCGCAACGAACTCAATGCGATCCTGGTGTGCCGCGCAATCGTGGATGCACAGCGCGACTACGCCGAACGCGTGCGCGACAGCGACGGCATCGTGAAATACGCGCCGAAGCTGGTCAGCAGCCCGGGACTTCGCGATGGCCTGTACTGGCCCGTGGAGGCCGCCGAGCCCGAGAGTCCGATAGGGCCGTTGCTGGCCCGCGCCCGCGCGGAAGGGTATCCGGATGATGATTACGGCGAACGCGAGCCCTACCACGGCTACTACTACAAGATGTTGCTGCGCCAGGGCCCGAATGCGCCGGATGGCGCCCATGAATACGTGGTCGACGCACACATGATCGGAGGGTTTGCGCTGGTTGCCTTCCCGGCAAGCTACGGGACCTCGGGCATCATGACATTCATCCTCAACCAGGACGGAATCGTCTATCAGAAGAACCTCGGCCCCGACACCGCCGACGCCGTCGCTGCAATGGAATCCTTCGATCCAGATAACAGCTGGAGCAAAGTTTCGGATTGATGCAACGCTTCCTGCGGGCGCGTGTCTTGATTTCCTGGCGCGCGCTAGAATAAGGAATGCCTGTCTGCAGTCACCAATTTTCTGAAAAGCATTCCATTCGCGATGCCGTGCCGGGCGATGAGTCCGCGGTGCAGGAAGTGGTGTTCTCGGTGCTGCGTGAATACGG
>CAYMXG010000400.1:0-2566 GCA_964394115.1 uncultured Enterobacteriaceae bacterium
AACACGGAACCGCGCGGACAACTCCGCGTCATGGCGCCGACTTCCTACGGGTCATTCCACCTGGCCCGTGCGATTTCGGATTACCAGGCGAAGTTTCCCGAGGTCAGTGTGGATCTCATCCTGGTGGACCGTCCGGCGGATCTGGTTCAAGAGGGCATTGATGTTGCCATTCATGTGGGCGAACTCGAAGATTCCAATTGCGTGGCGCGTACGCTGGCCCGGGTCCGCATGGTGGTCTGTGGTGCCCCTGCATACCTGGCGCGTGCCGGGCGTCCTGCGCGGCCGGAGGAACTGAGCCAGCACAACTGCCTTGTGTATTCCATTCGACATCCCATCGGTGCCTGGCATTTCAGTATGCCTGGCGGTGATCAGCAGATTATCGTGACGGGGACATTTCGATCGTCTGCGGGCGAGGCGCTGCGCACTGCAGCGATCCAGGGCCGTGGATTGGTGCAATTGCCCACCTACATGGTGGGGCTGGACATCCAGGCCGGCAGACTGGAGCCGGTGTTGGAGGAATACGAACCTCCGCTGCGTCCAATAACGGCGCTGTTCCTGCACCGGCGTTACCTTTCCGCCAAGGTGAGGACGTTCGTTGATTTCATGCAGGCCCGCTATCAGCCGCAACCCCTGTGGGAACAATGGGTCGCCGCCGGATCCTGAAGGGATGGCGATAATTCAAATCCAATACCTGGCCTGCCTGCTGCTGACCGGATTTCAGAAAGCACTGACCTCGTTCACACGCCGCCCCGGTTTTGACAATCCGCGGTACGTGCCCGAGAATTCCGGCCCCGTGTCGTATTGCCGAATGGAGGTCATCATGCGCTGCCAACCCATCCTCACTGTACTCCTGCTCACGATTCCCGCTCTCTGCGTGGCCGCTGAACCGGCATCCGTCCCGGACGGTATCGAAGTGAAGGTCAGTCTCGGCACAAAGGATGGGAAGTACAGCATCACGCCCAACAACATGACTTTTGAACGCGGAAAGTACTACAAGCTCGTGATCCATAATCCGAGCAGCGAGGATCATTATTTTACCTCGGATGCCTTTGCCACCCATGTCTTCACGCGCAAGGTTGAGGTCACGGATGGAACCGGCAAGACCATCGCCGAGGTTCATGGCGCGGTGAACGACCTGGAGTTGAAACCGGGGGCGACAGTCACCTGGTATTTCTACCCGATGACCAAGGGTGAGAAGCTGCACCTCTTCTGTCACAAAGAAGGACACGAGGCCAAGGGAATGACGGGAAGCATCAATATCGTCGGTCCGCCGCCGTTCTCAAACTGATGCAGGCAGAAGTGCCGGAGTGCCAATCGATTGGCTGCCACGTGGCCCGGTCAACAGCCGGAATCGATGATCGTCACAGGGTGAAATTGATGGTGGCTATGGGTGGACTCGAACCACCGACCTCAGCATTATGAGTGCCGCGCTCTAACCAGCTGAGCTACATAGCCGGATATTGGACTGCGGGCCAGATGTCAGGCCCCGAAGGGGCGGGGATTCTGGGAGCAGGTGCCGGCGCTGTCAAGAAGCCTCTGGCCCCTCGTACCTCGACAGGACGTTGGCGCTTACCGGACCCGCAGTACGACGATGGCCCGGCCGGAGGGACTGATCAAATGATCTTCCTCAAGGTCCTTGAGTACACGGCCAACCATTTCCCGGGAACAACCGACGATCCGGCCCAGTTCCTGGCGCGTGATCCGGATCAGCATGCCGTCAGGGTGAGTCATGGCATCCGGTTCGCGCGATAAATCCAGTAGCGCCCGGGCCACGCGGCCCTTTACATCGGTGAATGCCAGGTCACTGACCTTGCGGCTGGTGCGCCGCAGGCGGATCGCCATTTGCGAGGCAATCTGGAACAGCAGATCCGGAAACAGTTCATGCAGGCTCTTGAACTTCTCGTAGCTGATGTTGGCGATTTCACACGCGGTGCGGGCGCGCACATAGGCAGTGCGCGTGTGCTCCTCGTCGAACAGGCCTATCTCGCCGAAAAAGTCACCTGGATTCAGGTACGCCAGCACAATTTCCCGGCCGCGCTGTTCCTCGATCATCACCGTCACTGATCCGCGCACTATGTAATAAAGATCCTTGGAGGGATCGCCCTCCCGGATCAGTATGTGTTTTGCGGGGTAGGACCGAATGTGGCTATGACTGAGAAAACGCTCGATTACCGAGTCCAGCCCGCGTTTTCCGTTATCTGGCATTGCCCTTCCCCCTCAAGAACCGGTGCGGCCCGCACGCTGCGTTCTGCCCAGAAAATCCGGCTCGTATGTTACTCTCCTTGCATCAATTCGACCAGTTGGGGCACGTGATGCAGACGAGCATAACCTGGGCCGGCGGCGCGGCCTTCATCGGTGAAACGCCGTCCGGCCACAAAGTGGTAATGGACGGACCACCGGAAGGGGGCGGACGAAACCTGGGTGCGCGCCCGATGGAGACCTTGCTGCTCGGCATGGGTGCATGTGCCAGCTATGACGTTGTGGCAATCCTGCGCAAGGGGCGCCAGGAAATCACCGATTGCCGCGCTGATATCACCGCGCGCCGGGCGGAACAGGACCCCAAGGT
>CAYMXG010000401.1:0-2566 GCA_964394115.1 uncultured Enterobacteriaceae bacterium
TGATGGTCAATTGGTGCTGGATGACCGGTCCGGAAACCAGCAGGTCCAGCAGCATGCGCGGTGAGGTGCCGGGGGCCACGGCGTACTCGCCCGCCCGGATCCGCCCGGCGCGTTGGCTGCGCCGCGCTTCGAACTCCAGGTAGAACGGCTGCTCGAGCCAGCCCCGGCGCTGCAGATCCCGGCCGAGGGCGCGCAGCGTGGTGCCTGGCGCGATCTCCAGTACTTCCATTTCCGTGACGGCCATGGGGCGGTTGAGTTGCAGTTCCATGTCACGCCACAACCATGCGGCAACGGCGGCCACAATCAGCAAAAATAACCACGCCGGCAGCAGGATGCCTCTCATGCCGGTGCTATACATCCTGCAACGGCGAGCGCTTGCGCCAACCGGTGTGCGTAATCTGCCGCAGCAAATCCGTGTTCTCCAGCGCGACGGACCGGCCAGATGCCAATGATGCTGTTGGTGAAAAATACTTCGTCCGCCGCCAGCACATCGGCCGGCACAACGCGTTGCACTCGCGCCTCAAGGCCGAGCGTCCCGGCGTGCCGCAGGATCTCCGCGCGCACGATCCCCGCCACGCCGCAGTCCTTCAGATCCGGCGTCAGCAGCATCCTGCCCTGACGCAGGAACAGGTTGCTCATGCTGCCTTCGATGATGGCGCCGGTACTGTCGGCAACAAATCCCTCGGCACAATCCGATCGGCCGATCTCATCGCGTACCAGGACTTGCTCGAGCCGATTGAGGTGCTTGATCCCGGCCAGTGCGGGTTGCAGCGCGAGTGTAAACCGGCAAAACAGCGCGTCAATGCCGGTAGTCCGGTATCCCTCCGGGTAATCAGGCCAGGGATGCAGGGATACGATACGGGTGGGACTTGCATCCTGCGGGGACTGGTATCCGCGTCCGCCGGCGCCACGCGTCACGATGATCTTCAACACTGCCCGGGACTGGTCCGCAGCAACCTGTGCAGATTCCGTGCTCAGCGCACGAAGGTCGGGCACAGGTATTCCGAGTGCGCGGCAACCGGATTCAAGCCGGCGCAGGTGAGCGTCCAGGCACAGGGGTCGGCCATTTACGATGGCGATGGTTTCAAATACGCCGTCGCCATATTGCAGCCCGCGATCCATTACCTGGATGCTGGCGCCGGGTCGGCCGTTAATCAGGATCATACCCGCCCCCGCCGTATACGGCGCGGAATCTATTGCAACCGGCGCAGAACCAGCGAGCCGTTGGTTCCACCAAATCCGAATGAATTTGAAAGTACGACATCAAGCCGCAATTTGCGGGCCTGGTTGGGAACGTAATCGAGATCGCATGCCGGATCGGGATTTTCAAGATTGATAGTCGGCGGCACGACCTGGTCGCGGAGCGCCAGCGCGCAGAACACTGCTTCAACGGCGCCTGCGGCGCCGAGTTGATGCCCAATCATCGATTTCGTGGAACTGATGGCGACCCGGTGCGCGTGATCGCCGAAGATCCGTTTGATCGCAATACTTTCCACCACATCGCCTGCCGGAGTTGAGGTGCCATGGGCATTGATATAATCAATCTGTTCCGGCCGCAGCCCCGCATCACGAAGCGCATTCGCCATGCAACGGGCGGCGCCATCGCCGTTTTCCGCCGGCAGTGTCATGTGGAAGGCATCGCCGCTCATGCCGAATCCGGCCAACTCTGCATAAATGCGCGCGCCGCGGCGGCGCGCATGTTCCAGTTCCTCAAGTACCACGACGCCGGCGCCGTCACTGAGCACAAAACCATCCCGGCCCCGATCCCAGGGTCGGCTTGCGCCCTGGGGATTGTCGTTGCGCGTGGAAAGTGCCCGCGCATTGGCGAATCCGGCCAGGCCGGTGGGTGATGTGGCCATCTCTGCGCCTCCGGCGACCATCACGTCGGCATCCCCGTACGCGATCATGCGCCCCGCCTCGCCGATGTTGTGCGTTCCGGTTGTGCAGGCGGTGACGATGGCGATGTTCGGTCCCCTGGCGCCGATGCGGATGGAAAGATTGCCGGAGATCATGTTGATTATGTTGCTCGGCACATAGAACGGCGAAATGCGCCGCGGGCCGTCTTTGAGCATGATTTCGGTGCCCTTTTCGATGCCTGGCAGTCCCCCGATACCGGAGCCGATGGCGACACCAATGCGTTCGGAATTGTCGCCGTTCACCTCAATGCCGGAGTCGGCAAAGGCCTGGAGTCCCGCCGCCATGCCGTAGTGAATGAAGGGGTCCATCTTCTTGACGTCCTTTTTGGGGATGTAGGCTTCCACGTCAAAGTCATGAATCGAACCCCCGATTCGGACCGGGAAATCAGTTGTGTCGAAATGGCTGATCAGACCGATGCCACTGACGCCGGCGATGATGTTCCGCCAGCTTTCCGCCACGGTATTTCCCACTGGCGTGACCAATCCCATGCCGGTAATCACAACGCGACGCTTACTCACATGCGGATTCCCAATTGTTTAACTGCCGGTTAAGGAACCTCTGATAAGTCCAGGATGGACTTATTCAGAGCATCCCTAAAACAAAAGGCCGCGATTCGTCACCGATCGCGGCCTTTGTAGATTGCGACTCG
>CAYMXG010000402.1:0-2564 GCA_964394115.1 uncultured Enterobacteriaceae bacterium
GGGCGTCGGGAATGATCTCCGGCGCGTTCTTTGCCACCCATTGCCTGGCGCCGGCGGGTGACTTGGTCAGCTCCCACTCGTACTTGAACAGGTTCTCGAAGAAGTTGTTGCTCCACAGCGCCGGTGTCCTGGTCCAGGTCACTTCGATGCCGCTGGATATCGTGTCCTTGCCGTGTCCCGTGCCGTACATGCTTATCCAGCCCATGCCCTGCGCTGCCAGCGGTGCACCTTCCGGTTCCGGACCCTTGTGCGATTCCGGCGCGGCGCCATGGGCCTTGCCGAAGGTATGACCACCAGCGATGAGGGCGACGGTTTCCTCGTCGTTCATCGCCATACGGCCGAAGGTGGCACGAATGTCCTTGGCGGCGGCCATGTAATCGCCGCTGGCGTTCGGACCTTCCGGGTTGACGTAGATTAGGCCCATGTGGGTGGCGCCGAACGGCGGATCCAGATCACGATCGCCGCTGAAGCGCTTGTCCACCGCCAGCCACGCGATCTCGCTGCCCCAGTTCACGTCCTCATCCGGCTCCCACACGTCCGGACGGCCGCCGCCGAAGCCGAAGGTCCTGAAGCCCATGGACTCCAGCGCGACGTTGCCGGCGAGGATCAGCAGGTCGGCCCAGGAGATCTTCTGGCCGTACTTCTGCTTGATCGGCCACAGCAGGCGGCGCGACTTGTCGATGTTGACGTTGTCGGGCCAGCTGTTGAGCGGGGCGAAGCGCTGCTGGCCCCGGCCGCCGCCGCCGCGGCCGTCTGCGATCCGGTAGGTTCCGGCGGCGTGCCAGGTCATGCGGATGAATTGCGGCCCGTAGTGACCGAAGTCCGCCGGCCACCAGTCCTGGGAGTCGGTCATCAGTTTGACCAAATCCTTCTTCAGCGCCTTGTAGTCGAGGCTCTTGAACTCCTTCGCGTAGTCGAAGCCCTTGCCCATGGGGTCGGATTTCGGGGAATGCTGGTGCAGCAACTCCAGCCGCAACTGGTTCGGCCACCAGTCGCGGTTCGTCCTGCCAACGCCGGCGGTATGATTGAATGGGCACTTTGCTTCGGTTGCCATGTGATCTCTCCTCTCCAAGCTCCGGAGAAGCCTACGCCCGGCCTGTGACTGAGTAAATTCAATAGATTCGATAAAAAAGATAGATAATCTCTATGCCCCATCCCTGCGGCAATTTCTGCATGGGAGTCGGATCGAAAATGCCAGTAGAAATCGGAGTTGTGGACGCGATCTTCCGGTATCCCGTGAAGTCCATGGGCGGCGAGCGACTCGAGGCTACCAACCTGGGCTGGCATGGCATCGAAGGTGACCGGCGCATGGCATTCCGGCGGATTGATGACCGCGGCGGGTTCCCCTGGCTGACAGCCGGCAGGCTTCCCGACTTGCTCCTGTTTAGTCCCGAGCGCCGTGAAGGCGATGCCGAGGGAGACCTTCCCTCGCATATTCGTACGCCGGATGGCAAGGCCCTGCGTGTCTTCGGGGAAGATTTGGCCATGGAGATTGGACGCAGGCACGGCGCTCCCGTGCAGATGATGCAGATGAACCATGGCATTTTCGATGATGCGAGCATATCCGTGATCGCCACTGATACGGTGAGCGAGATCGGACGACTCGCAGGGCAGAGTCCGGACGTGCGCCGATTCCGGCCGAACGTCGTGGTTCGTTTGCTGCAATCGGGCCCCTTTCAGGAAGACGGGTGGTTGGGCGGTGTGCTTACATTCGGTGCGGCGGACGACGCCCCCGCCATCACCGTCACCATGCGCGACGTGCGCTGCTCGATGGTGAACTTTGATCCCGATTCAGCAACACCTGCGCCGGAAGTGCTGAAAGCGGTCGTCGGCGCGAACCAGAACAACGCAGGAATCTACGCCACGGTCACGCGCATCGGTCGACTGGCAGTCGGACAGTCCATATTCCTCCATGCAAAGGCAGCCATTTAATGGCTGAGCGTTTCAAAGAGGAAATGTCATGGCCAGGATGGCCGGCGTTGTCATTCCAGAGTATCCACATCATGTCCCTCAGCGGGACAATCGCAAACAATAAACGTTCTTCAGCGAATCGGTTTGCCGGGCCTCAGGCCGCAAAGGGGCGGTTCTTGCGGAATAGGTATACTGTCCCCCGATCTCCTGCCTAATCGGTGACAGCATGGATTCGCGCACGTTGAGAAGAAATTTCGTTGCCGGGCTATTCGCCGGGTTGCGCGTCGTGTGGCCAATCCTGTCCGCCCTGCTGGTGCTGATCATGGCGCTCGGCTTGATTGTTGGCCTGCTTGAGGGTTGGTCGCTGCAGGAGTCGATTTATTTTGCCTTCGTATCCGGCCTGACCATCGGCTACGGTGATCTTGCCCCCAAGTCACTGGTCACACGAGCATTATCGATTTCCATAGGGGTGTGCGGTGTACTGCTGACCGCCCTGGTGGCTGCGATTGCGGTAAAGGCATTGACAGAGGTGACTAGGGACGGGGAGGGATGAGTATTGATTTGCCTGCCCTTCCGGCGCATCCTCCCTTCCGATGCAGGTAGTGCCGCAGTTTGAATTTCTGACCGAAGAATCTGTCATTTCGAAGCCACGA
>CAYMXG010000403.1:0-2558 GCA_964394115.1 uncultured Enterobacteriaceae bacterium
CCACCATGCCGGAGAGGATGATATACACGGAGTCATCCATGTCACCTTCCATGATAATCGTGGTGTCCGGCGTATATGACTGCCAGTTGCTGGCGCGCACCAGTTCCCAGATCTCGGTATCAGTGAAGCCTTTAAAGAAACCAAGTTCCTTGAGTGAGTCGAAGCGCGTACGCAACATATCCTCGTTGTCGATTTTTTCCAGATCGTCATATATGAGCGCCAGGTCCGCCGCCAGATCGAGCCCGTGGGCATAGCGCTTGGAATTCTTCTTTTTCATCATCCGGCTCAAGACATAATCGAGCCCCTCGGGTATGTCATGGCGGACATCGAGGATGGAAGCCGGTTTCTCGTTGGTAATTTTCTGGGCAATGGCGCCCAATGAATCTGCCTTGAACGGATGATGTCCCGTCAGCAACTCATACATCACCGTGCCGAGCGAGAAAATATCGGTATTGGCATTAATCTCCCATTGATTGATCTGTTCAGGTGACATGTAAAGCGGCGATCCCAGAAACCCGTCGAACTGTGTGGCGGTGGCATCGGTCCGGTTTATGCGTGCAATGCTGAAGTCGGACACACGAATATCGCGGTCCATGGTGAAGAGGATGTTGCTCGGCTTGATGTCGCGGTGGGTGATTCCCTGCCGGTGCGCGTAATCCAGCGCCTTGGCGCACTTGTAAACCACCCCCACCACTTCACGCACGGGCAGCAATTGATCCGGACTGCAAAAATCGTTCAGTGTCCGGGCGCCGGCCACAAATTCCATCACCAGGTAGCAGATTTCCCCATCCACGCCGGCGTCAAAAAGGGTAAGAATGCTCGGGTGGTCGAGAACCGCAGTGGCATGCGCCTCATTAAAGAACAGCTTGCGAAAACGGCTGTCTTCCTCACCCTTTCCGACGAACTGGGGGTGAGCCACCTTGATGGCCACGGTCCGGTTGGAAAAGGGGTCATGGGCGGAATAGACAGTCCCCATGCTGCCGCGTCCCACCTCGGCCATAATCTCATACTTGCCGATGACCTCCGGCGAACTGGCCAGGGTATGGAAGGTGCTGCCAAAGTCGGCTTGGGCTTTCATGATGTTTTTTGCAGCGAAGGGTCGGGCAGATCCCCATTCCGCCCGCTGCGCGGGGTTCAGGTGATAATGCAGTAAAACCTCTGGGAGTTACAACCTGGAAGCGAGGGGTAAGAAATTCTTCGGTTTGGTAACGGAATCCGGACATTTGGGTGCCTGGCGATGCCGGGTCCGTGTCCTGACAAGATTGCCTGCGCGCAGGACCATATTGAACAATCTGCGATAAATTAAACATTTATAAAACATAAAGTTACGATATATTTATAAGATTCATTATAGGCTGCTTAGTTCTACCTTCCAAATTGCATACACCATGAAATTACCGGCCAACGACACAGTCCAGGCAATGAATCCCAGTGACGCTGTCCATGATCCGGTTTGCGTGCGTTGCGCACGCCTCGCCACTCACCTGGCCGGGGTCAGCCGCGCCTACCCTGGGTACTTCTGCCGGCCGGTACCACCTTTTGGTGTCGAACAGCCGGAGTTGCTGGTAGTCGGGCTTGCGCCCGGCCTGCATGGGGCCAATGCCAGCGGCCGGCCATTTACCGGCGACCATGCGGGGATCCTGCTTTACCAGACCCTGTTCGACTTTGGGTTTGCCTCGCGACCGGTTTCGGCCGGCGCGAACGACGGTTTGGAACTCATCCGCTGCCGCATTACCAACGCGGTAAAGTGTCTGCCGCCGGCCAACAAGCCGCTGCCGGCAGAAGTGCGTGCCTGTAACGGGTATTTGCGCAATGAGCTCAAGCGGCTAAACCCAAATGCAGTCGTGCTGACACTGGGGCGTATAGCCCATGGCGCGGTATTGCACGCCAGCGGGCTGGGAATTCAGCGTTACCCGTTCAACCACGGGACAGTGCACACATTGCCCACCGGCGCGCGCCTGGTGACGTCCTATCACTGCAGCCGCTATAACACGCAAACGCGCCGACTCACGCCGGAAATGTTTCGCGAGGTCTTTCGGCGCATAAGTTCCCTGATTGAAGGAGCTGGAAAATGAGCGCCGCGGGCCTGCCGGAGTTTGTCCGCCAACTAACCGGCCGCCCGGGGGTGTATCGCATGCTGAATGCCGAAGGACAGGTGATTTATGTCGGCAAGGCCAGCAACCTGAAAAAGCGTGTCAGCAGCTATTTCAGCCGGAATCAGGATTCCCCCAAAACCCGGGCGCTGGTGGCGCTCATTCGCGATATTGAAGTCACCGTCACGCGCACCGAGGGGGAAGCCCTGCTGCTTGAAAGCAATCTAATTAAATCTCTTCATCCACGTTACAACGTCGTTTTTCGCGACGACAAGAGTTATCCGTACCTTTACCTGGATCGGAGTCATGGTTTCCCCAGGCTTTCATTTCATCGCGGTTCGCGGCGGGGCAAAGGGCGATATTTCGGCCCCTATCCGAGCGCTGCCTCCGCCCGGGGAACCTTGAACCTGGTGCAAAAGCTGTTTCAGATAAGGCAATGCGAGGACTCGTATTATCGCAATCGCA
>CAYMXG010000404.1:0-1397 GCA_964394115.1 uncultured Enterobacteriaceae bacterium
ATCAATATATTCAATCGCGTTCCTGATTCGTGCGACTGCCCGTTCCCGGCCCAGCAGTCGCAGGGTCTTATCGATGGAAGGTGAAACGCCTCCGCCGGTCACTGCCACGCGCAGCGGTTGCGCCAGTTTGCCGATTTTCATTTCAAACCGCGCCGCAACCTGCTCAATCAGCGCATGAATGGCCTCATCATTCCACGCCTCCAGCGTCGCCAGCGCGTCGGCTACGGCGGCCAGTGCCGCCCGCACTTCTGCCTGCAGATGTTTCCCGGCGACATCCGGCTCAAGGATGATATCTGCCTGGTAAAAGAGCCGGCTCTGATCGGCCATCTCATTTAATGTCCTGGTGCGGCCCTGCTGGACCTGCGCCAATTGATCCAACGCCGGACCCAGCGCCGGATCCAAACCCACGGCCCGCAATCTTTCACCGAGCAATGGGGCCAGGTACTCCGGTGCAGCCTGCTTCAGGTAATGCTGATTGAGCCACAGCAGTTTATCCGGGTTGATGGCGGCGGCAGCCTTGTTCACATCCTTGATGTCAAACAGCGCCACCATTTCATCCCGGGAGAAAACCTCCTGGTCGCCATGGGACCAACCGAGGCGCACGAGATAATTCAATAATGCATCGGGCAGGTATCCCGCCTCGCGGTACTCAAGCACACTCACGGTGCCGTGGCGCTTGGAAAGTTTGTGCCCGTCCGGGGCGAGGATCAGCGGGATATGCGCGAAGGCCGGGGCCGGCACGCCCAGGGCCTGATAGATATGCGCCTGCCGTGCGGTATTGTTCAGGTGATCGTCGCCACGTATCACGTGGGAAATTTTCATATCCAGATCATCGGCGACCACGGTCAGGTTGTAGGTCGGACTGCCATCGCTGCGCGCGATGATCAAATCGTCCAATTCGCTGTTGCGCCAGACCACGCGCCCCTGGATGAGATCATAAACGACAATCTCTCCCTCCTGCGGGGTCTTGAAACGAACCACGGGCTGGACATCGGACGGTGGTGGCGCAACGCGCCGGCGACAACGGCCGTCGTATTTCGGCTTGTCCCCGCGCTTGCGCGCCTCCTCCCGCATCAGGTCCAGTTCCGCGCGGCTGCAATAACAATGGTAGGCCTGCTCCCGCGCCAGCAAGTCCTGGATCACCTCCTGATAACGGTCGCCACGCTGGGATTGAAAAAAGGGCCCCTCATCCCAGTCCAGGCCAAGCCAGCGCATGCCTTCCAGGATCGCGTCCACCGCCGTCTGCATGGAGCGCTCCCGATCGGTATCTTCCACGCGCAGAATGAATGTACCGCGATGATGGCGGGCATAGAGCCACGAAAACAGGCACGTGCGGACACCGCCGATATGGAGGTAACCGGTCGGGCTCGGTGCAAATCGGGTGCGGACTTCCATGC
>CAYMXG010000404.1:1497-2556 GCA_964394115.1 uncultured Enterobacteriaceae bacterium
CAGGGCGATTAGCTCAGCGGGAGAGCACTGCTCTCACACAGCAGGGGTCGCTGGTTCAATCCCAGCATCGCCCACCAATTTCCCGGATCATTTTACCGGCGTGAACCGGGAGCACATCCTGTGGTCATAGTCCTACATAACCTTCCAGGGGTCCGATATATTTCATGCGCAAACTAATTGGTTTAGTCGTGTTGTTGTTCGCCGCTGTTTCGGCGCGGGCGGATTTCAATGATGGTGTCGTGGCCTACTCCATGGGTGAGTATCAGACCGCCTACAACACCATGCGATCGCTGGCCGAAACCGCTGACCATGGCTACGCCCAGTATTACGTCGGCATGATGTACCTGAACGGACAGGGCGTTGAACAGAGTTTTGAAGACGCCGGCGCCTGGTTTCTGAAGGCGGCGGAACACAGCATCCCGCAGGCCCAGTTCAAGCTGGGGCAGTTGTATTTCAACGGCCAGGGGTTGCCGCGGGACTACGAACGCGCTTATGCCTGGTACCGTGCCGGCGCGGCCCATAAGCACACCAGGTCCCTGGAGGCGTTGACCGAAGCCAAGTCCAGGCTTTCCGCGGAGGAACTACGGGAAGCTGAAAAACTCGCAGAGCAACTGGTGCGCGATTACGGCCCGAAGGTAGATGCCGGCGAGGCTGTGGAGATCAAGCCGGAGTAACACCGTAGTCATACCAGCGTAAGCCGGAATCCAGCGGATAGTCGATGAATCTCTGGGCCCCGGCCTACGCCGGGGCGACACAGATATTGTCATTCCGGCGCAGGCCGGAATCCAGTTCACGGAATAAACCACTGGGCCCCGGCCTACGCCGGGGCGACAAAGGTAATGCCGGGGCGAAGCGGGGTTAATCCAGCTTGCGGGTCAGATTCGCCACATTGGCCAGCGACTGCAGGTGGCAATAGATCAATTCCAGTTGATCCGACTTGGCCAATTCTCCCAGTTTTTTTGGCGCCAATTCCTTGAGTTTGGCACGGCTCACACATTGAAATCCGGCCACGGATATTTTCTGGCCGGATTTGAGCGACACGTTCGCTTGCATCGGCTC
>CAYMXG010000405.1:0-2520 GCA_964394115.1 uncultured Enterobacteriaceae bacterium
TCCAGCTTGGTGACACAGATGCCGGAGACGCTGTTCAACTGCAATGAACGGCGCAGGGTCACGGCGTCAAACCAGCCGCAGCGGCGGCGCCGGCCGGTGACCGCGCCGAACTCCGCGCCGCGCTTGAACATGTGTTCCCCCATGGCGTCAAACAGTTCGGTGGGAAACGGCCCGGATCCGACGCGGGTCGTGTACGCCTTGGTGATGCCCAGCACGTAATCGAAACTGCGCACGCCGAAACCGGTGCCGGTGGCCGCGCCGCCGGACGTGGTGTTGGATGACGTGACATACGGATAGGTGCCGTGATCCACATCCAGCAAGGCCCCCTGCGCCCCTTCAAACATGATGTTGCCGCCGGCCGCCTGGATGTCGTACAGCAACTGGGTCACGTCGGTCACCATGGGGGCGATCTGTTCCGCCAGTCCCAGGGTCTGGTCCAGCACCTGCTGAAAATCCACGGTCTCGGCGTGGTAGTACTTGCAGAGGAGGAAGTTGTGAAACTCCAGTGCCTCGCCCAGCTTGGCCGCGAAGCGTTCCCGGTGCAGCAGATCCCCGACGCGCAGCGCGCGGCGCGCGACCTTGTCTTCATAGGCCGGGCCGATGCCGCGCCCCGTGGTGCCGATGGCGGCGCTGCCACGGGCCTTCTCCCGCGCCTGATCCAGTTGCGCGTGATAAGGAAGAAGCAACGTGCAGGCCTCGCTGATGCGCAGGCGCTTGCGGGCGGGAATGCCGCGTTGTTCCAGTTGCCCCAGTTCCTCCAGGAATGCGGACGGGCTGAGCACAACACCATTACCCAGCAGGCACATCACCTTCTCGCGCAGCACGCCGGAGGGGATCAGGCGCAGCACCGTCTTGACGCCGTCGATAACCACGGTGTGCCCGGCATTGTGCCCACCCTGGAAGCGTACGACGGCGGCCGCCTGCTCGGTCAGCAGATCAACGATCTTGCCCTTGCCTTCATCGCCCCACTGCGTGCCGATAATTATGACGTTTCTGCCCATGTGTGCTCCGTTATGTCCGCAACTTCCCGTGCCGCGGATCCTTCGTCATTCCGGCGCAGGCCGGAATCCAGTGACGCCCCGCTGGACCCCGGCCTTCGCCGGGGTGACGCCTTCGTCATTCCGGTGGCGCCTTCGCCATTCCGGTGACGCCATCGTCATCCGCTTGACGCTTTCGTTTCTACCTGCTGTTGATGGCCGTGACGACCCAGCGCCCATGCTCCAACACGATCTCCCGGTCGCAACCCATGTCCGCTGCCGTCCCGTCCTGGCCGGGCAATTGCACAATGACCGTTTCGCCCTGGGATCGCAGGGTGTCCACCAATTCCTGCAACGCCGGGAGTGCCGAGGCCGGGGCAAGAATCGCCGCCGCCCTGGTCACGCGTTGCGTACCCAACGCAAACAGGCGTTTCACGTCAGCGCTGAATCCCGTCGCCGGGCGTTCGCGCCCGAAAGCGGCGCCGATGGCGTCATAGCGGCCGCCGAACGCAATGCCGCTGCCCGCCGCCGGCACGAAACAACTGAACATCATGCCGGTGTGATAGTGATACCCGCGCAATTCCGCCAGATCAAAAAACAGCGGCGCGTCCCTGACCTGGCGCGTCACCAGCGCGGCGATGCGCTCAAGATTGTCGATGCATTCCAGTGCCGGCTGGCCGAGGGCGCGCAGTTGTTTGCGCGCCTGGCCGAGCAGCTCGGGGCCGCCGTGCAACTCCACCAGCGCCCGCATGGGTTCCGCCAGTCTGGCCGTCACCGACCATTGCGTTGCGAAGACTTCAATCTCCGCCGCCGCTTTGCGTTGCAGGGCGTCGAACAATTGCGCTTCGCGCGCGGCATCCAACTTCAATTGCTGGATGAGGCTGCGGTAAATGCCCACATGCCCGAGATCCATGTGCACGTTGTGCACGCCGGCCAGCTGCAGGGTACGCAGACACAGGGCGAGCACCTCGGCGTCGCTTTCCGGCCCCGCATGCCCGTACAACTCGGCACCCAATTGCAGCGGGACGCGGCTGCCGCCGGGTCCCGCGGGCAGGGTCTGCAACACCGGGCCGAGATAGCACAGGCGCGTTGGCACCTCGCGGCGCAGGTAATGGGCATCGATGCGCGCCACCTGCGGCGTCATGTCGGCGCGGATCCCCAGCAGGCGGCCGCTCAATTGATCGGTGACCTTGAAGGTTTGTAGATCCAGGTCCTCGCCGCTGCCGCTGAGCAAGGCCTCGATGAATTCCGCCAGCGGCGGCATGGCCAGTTCGTAGCCCCAGGTCGCGAGCAGGTCCAGCAACTCGCGGCACAGGCGCTCCAGGCGCGCAGCATCCGGCGGCAGCACTTCTTCGATGCCCTCCGGCAACAACCAGTGTTTGTGTTTGCCCATGGCTCAGCGCACGAAGTACAGGATTGAAAGCCCGACACCCATGCTGGTCAGGCCGATAAATCGCAGAGTGGCGTCGTCCAGCTGTGAAGCGGCGGTGAACAGGCGCCGCGCGGATGCCGGCCGGATGAACGGCAGCACGCCTTCGATGAC
>CAYMXG010000406.1:0-2510 GCA_964394115.1 uncultured Enterobacteriaceae bacterium
ATAAAAAGATGCAAAAATCGGGGGGAAAAGTCCCTTTTTTTACTTCAGTCCCGGAGGTCCATATTAGGGTAGAAATTTTACCACAGCAGGCCGAGGATTCCCACTGCTAAGTGGTTAAATTTTCGCGGGAAATTCCGGTGCCCGACCGGCGGCGAGAGGGCGGTTCAGACCCCCTGAAAAAGGCGCTGAATACCGCCCTCGTAGGGCGCGCGCAAAACCCCCTTCTCCGTGACCATTACGTCGACCAATTCCGCCGGCGTGATATCGAACACCGGATTCAGGATTCCGGCCTGTGCCGGAACCATGACAGACCGCGCCGATGGTCGCAGTTCCGCTCCGTCACGCTGTTCAATGGGGATGTTCGCGCCAGTGTCGGTAGCGGGATCGAACGTGGAAGTGGGCGCCACCACCATGAGCCGCACACCATGATGCCTTGCGAGCACCGCCAGTGCATAGGTGCCGATCTTGTTGGCGACGTCACCGTTGACGGCGATACGATCGGCACCAACAATAATCCAGCGCACACGGCCATCGCGCATCAACGTCGCCGCTGCGCTGTCCGCCAGCAATGTCACCGGGATCCCATCCTGCAGCAGTTCCCACGTGGTCAGGCGCGCACCCTGCAACCACGGCCGCGTTTCTCCCACAAACACGTTGCTGATAAGCCCATCGGCGAACCCCGCGCGGACCACTCCCAGCGCGGTGCCATAACCGCCGGTGGCGAGGGAACCGGCGTTGCAATGGGTGAGTACACCACCCTTATCAAGCAGGGCCGCGCCCAACCGCCCCATGTGCCGATTGGCAGCAATGTCCGCCTGGTGCAGGTCTTGCGCCTGCGCCAGCAGGGCTACGCGCGGATTGCCCGTTAACACCGGGAACCCTGCCTGCATGCGGCCGATGGCCCAGCGCAGATTGGCGGCGGTGGGCCGGGCATTCCGCAATGTCTCCAGGTCGGTTTCAATTGCATGGCGCCATTGGCTCGCAGATGTGTCATAGGCCTGGCCTGCCGCCAATACCACGGCATAGGCCGCCGTCAGGCCGATGGCCGGTGCGCCGCGCACGACCATGTCCTGGATGGCCTGCGCCGCTGCCGCTGCCGTTGTTATTCGAACCCAGCGCACCTCCCCGGGCAGCAGCCGCTGGTCCAGCAGTTCCAGTGCGCCATCGCGCCAGCGTAACGGGCGAACACTGTCGCCGGGGGTGGTTTCATCAGTCATTATCATTTCCGGGTTGGGGCGCAGATATATTCATGGTGCGTTTGCGTACAATGCGAAACATATCCTAAGGAGTTTCCGGCCAGTACACATCCCGGGCCATCGGCAAATGGATATCGACACACTCATTTATGCACGCTGGGTCATCCCGGTCGAGCCGCAGGGCGTGGTGCTTGATGACCACGCCATCGCGGTGGATGGCGGGCGCATCGTGGAGATATTACCCGCAGACACGGCCCGCACCCGCTACCACGCCCTGAATGTGCACGAACTGGACGGTCATGCGCTGCTGCCCGGGCTCATCAATGCCCACACCCACGCCGCCATGACCCTGTTTCGCGGCCTCGCCGACGACCTGCCGCTGATGGACTGGTTGAACCAGCATATCTGGCCGGCGGAACAGCGTTGGGTTGCACCGCAATTCGTCGCCGATGGTTCCCGCCTCGCATTCGCCGAGATGATCCGCGGCGGCACAACCTGTTTCAGCGACATGTATTTCTTTCCGGAACAGACGGCAGAGGCCGTCCTTGAGGCCGGACTTCGCTCCCTGCTCGGGCTGGTGTTCATCGATTTTCCCACGGCCTGGGCGCGGGATGCGGACGAGTATTTCCGCAAGGGACTGGCGCTGCATGACCGCTACAAGAATCATCCATTGATCCGCACCGCCTTTGCGCCGCACTCTCCCTACACGGTTTCCGACGCGCCCCTGAAAAAGATCAACGCGCTGGCGCAGGAACTGGGTATTCCCATCCAGATGCATGTGCATGAATCCGAGGAAGAGATCGCCCAGGGCATGGAACTGCATGGCAAGCGCCCGCTCGAACGGCTGGCTGACCTGGGCCTGCTCGGAGAGCATTTTATCGCCGTGCACATGACGCAACTGGAATGGCCGGACATCGAACTCGTCGCCCGGCACGGCGTGCACGTGGCCCATTGCGCGGAATCCAATCTCAAGCTGGCCAGCGGCTTTTGCCCGGTCATGGACCTGGTGGGGGCCGGCGTCAACGTGGCCATCGGCACGGATGGCGCCGCCAGCAATAATGACCTCGACATGATCGGGGAGATGCGCAGCGCAGCGCTGCTGGCGAAAGGCATGGCCCGCGACCCGCGCGCCCTGCCGGCGGCGCAGGTGCTGACCATGGCCACGCTGAATGCGGCGCGCGCGCTGGGCATGGATCAATTGATCGGGTCACTGCTGCCGGACAAGCAGGCTGATCTGATTGCCATCGACCTCAATCGGCCCGAAACCCAGCCGGTCTACGACCCCATCGCGCAGATTGTGTATTCCGCGGATCG
>CAYMXG010000407.1:0-2493 GCA_964394115.1 uncultured Enterobacteriaceae bacterium
GTAACCGCGCGCTGCGCTTCGAGCCGGAAAACGGCGCCGAAGTGGTCATCCAGGCAAGTCCAAGCCTGTACGAGGGGCGCGGTGAGTTTCAGTTAATCGTGGAAACCATGGAACCGGCCGGGGCCGGCGCGTTGCAAAAGGCGTTTGAGGAACTGAAACAGAAACTGATGGCGGAGGGGCTGTTTGAGGAGAGCCGCAAGCGCCCCTTGCCTGCGTTTCCGTCCACCCTGGGCGTGGTCACCTCGCCCACCGGCGCCGCGATCCGGGACATTTTGCATGTGTTGCGGCGCCGTTACCCGGTGGCACAGGTGATCATCTATCCCGTTGCAGTCCAGGGCGCGGAGGCGCCGGGCCAGATCGTGCAGGCCATTGCGCAGGCCGGGACGCGCCAGGAATGTGACGTGCTGATCCTGGCCCGCGGCGGCGGTTCGCTGGAAGACCTGTGGGCCTTCAACACCGAAGGCGTGGCGCGCGCCATCGCCGCCTGCCCCATCCCCACGGTTTCCGGCGTCGGGCACGAGATAGATTTCACCATTGCAGACTTTGTCGCGGACCTGCGCGCGCCGACGCCCTCGGCGGCCGCAGAGCTGGTCAGTCCCGACCAGGCCGAGCTGCAACAGAGACTGGCGCACCACGCGCAGAAGATTTCGCGCCTGCTGCA
Source organism: uncultured Enterobacteriaceae bacterium (assembly GCA_964394115.1). Taxonomy (GTDB): domain Bacteria; phylum Pseudomonadota; class Gammaproteobacteria; order Eutrophobiales; family Eutrophobiaceae; genus 2-02-FULL-61-13. The sequence continues at coordinate 662 of CAYMXG010000407.1, forward strand.
GACGCTGTTGCGCCAATATTCCGCACTGGTCGCGCAATTGACGCGCCGATTGCCGGATCCGGCGCGCCGCCTGCAGACGCTGATGCAACGCAATGATGACCTGACGCTGCGGCTGCTGCATTCCACCCGGCGTTGCATTGCTGATCAGCGTGTGACGCTGGCGGGCCTGTGGGCTGATCTCAGCCGTTTCAATCCGGCCCAGGCCGTGCGCGCGCAATGTGACCGCAATGGCTGGCTGGTGTCGCGCCTGACCCAGGGCATGCGGCACTGCCTGGAGCGCGCCGGCGCGCGGCTGGACCAAAGCATGCGAACACTGCAGGCACTGGGGCCGCAGGCGACCCTTGACCGTGGCTACGCCATCATCACCAGTTCCACTGGCGCCGTGGTGCGCGATGCAAAACAATTGCACCCGGGCGATGGGCTCAACGCCCGGTTCGCGCATGGCAGCGCCGAGGCCGTGGTGCGCTCCGTGCGCGGCGATGCAAACGATTAGGGAAACTCTGGGAACGCACCAAGATCGTCATGCCGGCGAAGGCCGGCATCCAGTAATTTGTTGTACCTACTGGATTCCGGCTTGCGCCGGAATGACGGCATTGTGCCGAAAACGAATTGTTCAGACCTTTTTTGACGGTGCCATCCTTCTATTTCTACTGGCAACAACGCCGCTCCCGGCGCGCGCGCTGCCGGTGGATGATCGCGTTCCCGGCGGCATCGCCGTGATTCCCCTGGCGGACATGACGCGCCCCGAGGTCTACCTGGAGCAACAACGCGTGCTCGTAATCGGCAGCCCGGGCCGCTGGCACGCCGTGGCCGGGATTGGGCTGGATGTAGCGCCCGGAGAGTTCTCCGTGCAGGTGGGAAAACCGGGTACTGCCCGGCGCATTTCATTAAAGGTGTTGCCGCGCGATTACCCGACCCAGCACATTCAAATCCAGGATCAGCGCAAGGTGGAGCCGCTGCCCGGGGACCTGCAGCGCATCGAACTGGAAACGGCGCGGATGGCGGCGGTCAAGGCCCAATGGACCGAATTGGAGGACCCGGCACTGGACCTGCGCCAGCCGGTGGCCGGAGAGATCAGCGGCAATTACGGGCTGCGCCGCATCTTCAACGGCCAACCGCGCCAACCCCATGGCGGCATGGATATCGTCGCGCCTAAGGGAACAACAGTGACAGCCGCCGCCGCGGGTCGCGTCGCGTTGGTCGGGGATTTCTTCTTCAACGGCAACACCGTGTTCATTGATCACGGCCAGCGGCTGCTGACGATGTATTGCCACCTGGACCGGGTCCAGGTGAAACCCGGCGAAACACTGGTCGCGGGAACTCCCATCGGCGCCGTGGGGCAGACCGGCCGCGCCACCGGACCACACCTGCATTGGGGGGTGTACCTGAATGGCACCGCAGTGAACCCGCAGCTGTTGCTCAGTGCGACGGCGCCCCGGGGCGCGGGACAAGCAAGGCCCGCGACCGACGCTACTTCCCGGTGACGGAATACCAGCCCAGGCCCAGCAACTCGTATATCGCCATGCTGCTCAACAGCAGCGCGCCTGCCGAGGGCAGCACCGCAAACCAGGCGGGACGGTGATCCGCGACGGAATAATATTGTGTCGGTGCCGGCACCGGCTCCAGACCCTGCCGGCGAAAGGAACGCACCGCGCGCGGCATATGCATGGCATGGGTTACCAGCGCGATACGCTTGACGTTTGCAGCCCGCATCAGCGCGGCGCTACCGGCGGCATTTTCGGCGGTGTTGCGGCTGTCCGGTTCCAGCCAGCGCGCCTTCACCCCGAAGCGATCGGCCATGACCCGATCCATCAACTGCGCCTCGGACTCCG
>CAYMXG010000408.1:0-2490 GCA_964394115.1 uncultured Enterobacteriaceae bacterium
GATCAAGGCCCGGGAGCCGGGTGGGCTCGATGTCATTCTGGAATCGCTGCTCGTGGATGTGCCGGTCGAGGCGGATATTTCACTGGTGAAACCCGGCGGCACCGTGGTCTACATGAACAATGAACCGCCGGACATGCCGGAGATCGCCCGGAACCACATCAAGACGAAGTTTCTGCACCACCGGCCGGACGGCGAAAGCCTGGGGCGGCTGATGAAGCTTTACCAGCAGGGGAAACTGGCGCTGCCGCCGGTGGAGGTGCTGCCCCTGGAAGCGGCGGCGGAAGCGCACAAGCGCTCCGAAAGCGGGCGTACCCACGGCAAGCTGGTGCTGAAGGTACAGGATTTGTAAACACCGCCGGGATGATCCCGGCGATGCGCGTTAACGGGATATCCCGATCACCAGCGCCCGCTGGCCCCGCCGCCGGACGATCTGCCACCGCCGAAGGAGCTGCTTCCGCTCGACCTTGATTCGGATCTTTGTTTTTGCGGGATCGATTCGGTTCTCTCGGTACGGTGATGGCAGTGCCGGCACTCGCCGCTGATGCGTCTGCTTCCCTCATGGGAATAAGTTGCTTCCTGCAAGACCTGCGTGGTTTCCTCAAGTGTACGCATGCCGCAGTGCGGGCAAGTGCCAAAGGAGGAGAACCATGCCCTGTATTTCAACTTCTCCGTCGTGTTGCAGGAGGGACACAGCCAGATGTCGTAGTCCACGGACTCAAGGTTTTCCTCAAGTCGCTCCCCCGCATTGAGATGCTGGTCGTCCGCCGACTCATCGAGGCGCTGCATGGGCGAGCGGCATTTCTGACACAGGCGGGGACGACGGCGCACAAAGTATCGCCATGCCGTATATAAAAGGAGCAACAGACCACCTCCAGCGCCGGCTACCGGCCAACTGTCAAACTTCTGCGCGGCACTGACTGCATTACTCAGCATGACGGGAAGGTCTGAATTGGAAGGCCGGGAAAACTCCGGGGTCTTTGCGTTCAAGGCATCGGCCCGAATGCTGTCTTCCAGATTATCCTGCGCCGCTGAATGTCCGGAATTCAATGGCAGGGCGCCCGACCGGGCCTTCGCAATCAGGGCATCGGTGCCCGCCTGAATCCCCTTGTCATAATTCTCTCTTCTGAAATGGGGAAGAATCACGCGGTCGATGATGTCCTGCACCACCGCATCTGCCGCACGACCATAGCCGCTTCCGAGCTCAATGCGCACCGACCGGTCGCTTATTGCGACCAGCAGCAGAATGCCGTCATTCGTTTCTCGGTTTCCCACACCCCAGTTATTGAACAGCCCGGTGGCAAAGGGTTCACTTCCGGTGTATCCCGTGCCGTAATTGGCGACCGATTCAATGACCGCCACCGACATCTCCACGCCGGTGTCCGCTTCCAGCGCGGCAAGCGAGTTCCGGAGATGTTGCTTCGTGGCATCGTCGAGACGCCGGGCGTAGTCGTTGACATAATTTTCCTGGGGCGACGGGTAGTCCGCATGTGCAACCAGGGAAATGCAGGCCAGGGCCAATGCAGCCAATCTGTGCAATACAGTTGCGCGTTTCATATAGGAACCTCCTTTACTGCCCGTACGCTGCAGCGGGATGATCCGGGTGGGATGCCTTATCGGGATTGTTGCGAACGGGCCTGCTGGTACTCTTCGTAACTCATGCCCTCGCGCTCCGTGGCGCTCATGCATTTCAGATCGTTCATGCTTTCATTGGGCCGGCCTTCGTTGGCCTCCTTGCAGGCGTACTGCTGACTTTCGTCGAAACCCAGGCGCTTGATGCCCTCCACGCTGCATCCCGCAAGCGTGACAGCGAACACTGCGCAGCCGGTGATCTGCAACAGTCTCATGGGGCCACCAGTATGAGCGCTGGTCAGCCACCCGCAGAAGCGCGCAGGTATGAAAGCACCTCAACCAGCAACCGGTTGATAACCGCATATTTTTCCGGTGTGGCGGCGAGAATGCCTGGCTCAGACTGGACATACTCTGAAGGCGTTAATTCCGACCGGCATTGCGACACCATCGCTTGCGCCGACTCGGGCGTGGTTTCCAGGTGAAACTGGAGGCCAATCACCGACTTGCCCAGCTGGAACGCCTGGTTTTCGCAGCCCCTGCTTCTCGCGAGGTGAACCGCTCCCGCCGGCAGGTCGAAGGTCTCCCCGTGCCAATGGAACACTTCCACCGAGGCGGGGAAACGGAAGCTGGCGACCACGTCCGTTGCAGTCGTGGCTTGCACCGGAAACCAGCCGATCTCCTTCTCCTTGTTCCGATACACCTTGGCGCCCATGGCGCTCGCGATGAGTTGAGCACCTAGGCAAACGCCCAACACGGGTTTCCCCGCTTCAATACAGTCGCGGATGAACCGCTTTTCCTTGCGCAGCCAGAAATACGCGCCCTCATCGTTGACACTCATGGGGCCGCCCATCACGACCAGGAAATCGACGTCAGTCACAGCCGGTAACTGGGTCGATTCGTGGAATCCTGTGTTCGTTATTT
>CAYMXG010000409.1:0-2477 GCA_964394115.1 uncultured Enterobacteriaceae bacterium
TGCTCGTGCAGCGGGATACCCAGTTTCGCGTAGGTCTCCAGCAATTTCGGGTCCACTTCCTCCAGGCTTTGCGGTCCGTCCTTGGGCGATCGCGGCGCGGAATAATAGGAGATGTCCTGGTAATCGATGGGGTTGTGATGCACATGAGCCCAGGCCGGCGCGCGCATCTTTTGCCAGGTGCGAAACGCCTCCAGTCGCCATGCCAGCAGCCAGTCCGGCTCGGCCTTTTTCGCCGAGATGAAACGGATGGTGTCCTCGTTCAGTCCGGGCGGGACGGTATCCGACTCGATATCCGTGATGAACCCGTGTTCATACTCGCGCTGGACCAGTTGTTCGACTTCGCGATTGGGCTGGGACATGGCGCGGTTTCAATGGCTGTCGGTTACCGGCGCGGCGAAGTTGAAGCTCTCACCACAGCCGCAGGCGTCCTGCACATTGGGGTTCTTGAAGCGAAAGCCCTCGTTGAGGCCGTCGCGCACGAAGTCCACTTCCGTGCCGGCCAGGTATTTCATTTCGTCCGCGCTGACCACGAGTTGCACGCCGTTGGATTCGAAGCGGCAATCGGTGGCGCCGACCTCATCAGCCGGCGTGACGACGTACTTGTACCCGGAGCAACCCGTGGGCTTGACGCCCACGCGCAATCCGACACTGCCAACGTGGCGCGCCAGGAACTTGCGCACATGGTTGGCGGCGCGCTCGGTCAGTTCAATGCGTGGTTCGGTCATGGGGGAGATCCTCGGTGCCGGGCGCGGTTCACAGGTGCAGGTGCACGACGGCGCTATCCTGCCGTTGTGATACCTGGCGCACCGTGCCGCGCTGTATCAGGTCGCCAAGGGTGATGCCGTCCAGGAAGTTCGTAATTTGCAGGCTCAATTCTTCCCACAGGTCGTGGGTCAGGCAGCGCTCCTTGCCCTGGCAATTTTCCTGGCCGCCGCAGCGCGTGGCATCCACGCTCTCATCCACAGCGTTGATTACCTGGGCGACCGAGATCTCCACGGCCTGGCGGCCCAACAGGTAACCGCCCCCCGGACCCCGGGCGCTGGCCACCAGCCCCTGCCGGCGCAGGCGTGCAAACAACTGTTCCAGGTACGACAGCGAGATGCCTTGACGATGGGAGATATCCGCCAGGTTGATAGGCCCCTGTTCCCGGTGCAGGGCCAGGTCCAACATGGCGGTAACGGCGTAACGTCCCTTGGTAGTCAGTCGCATGGCAATACCCCCGTCCCTAATTAGTTGTCATCCATGAATGGCCATCCCGGCCATTCATGGATCCGGGAACGAAAAAGTGTGATTTTTCGTTCCCTCCGAAATCAACGACTTGCGTCGTCAATTTCGCCGGTGCCTCCCTGCACCGGACTCGTGTCGATCCGATTCCGGATAGACACGAATTTCCATCAGGGGCGGCACTGTCACATGGCCGACCGTTTTAGTCAAGTATTACGTTGACTAAGTTACTCAACTATTAGAAGTGAGCTGCAGAACGGGCTATCACATATGTGAGCGCACACTCACATCATGACGCCATGGCACCCCGCCAAAGTAATGTCACCCCACCAAGATAACGTCACCCCGGCGAAGCCTGCCCCGTGCTACGACACGGGGGCCGGGGTCCAGTGGAGGATTAATGACTCTCTGGACTCCGGCTTTCGCCGGGGTGACAGAGGAGGCACAGGGGTGACTCAATAGCTTGCGAAGAAATAATCCCTATTTGGTTTCCGGGGGGCGGGTGCCTTGCTCCAGGCGGGACAACCGTTCCTGCAGGGACTTTAACCGGGTTTCCACCTCATGCATGTGATCCAGCATGGAATCGAAGGCATTCTGGATCGGGTCGGGCATATCCTTGCGCTCGGCGTAGGCCTCAAATCCAATCTTGTTGGCGGTGGCCTCGCGCTGCGCCTGGAGTTCGGCCTCGCGATTTTCACCGCCGCGTTTGGCGATCACGTGCCCGGGCACACCCACCACCGTCGAACCGGGCGGCACATCCTTGACCACCACTGCGTTGGAGCCAATGCGTGCCCCGGCGCCGATGGTGATGGGTCCCAGCACCTTGGCCCCGGCGCCGATGATGACCCCCGCCTCCAGTGTCGGATGGCGCTTGCCCTTGTTCCAGGTCGTGCCGCCCAGGGTGACGCCGTGATAAATGGAGCAGTCAGCGCCGATCTCGGTGGTCTCGCCGATGACCACACCCATGCCATGGTCAATGAAAAAGCGGCGCCCGATGCGTGCGCCGGGGTGGATCTCGATGCCGGTCAGGAAACGCGTCAGATGTGAACCGAACCGGGCAGAAAGAAACAGCTCGTGGGTCCAGAGCCAGTGGTTCACCCGGTGCAGCAACAATGCATGCAGGCCGGGCGAGGCGACCAGCGTTTCCAGCGTGGATTTGGCGGCGGGGTCGCGTTCGAAAACCACCGCGATGTCTTCTCGGATGCGATCAAACATGGAACCTGATTCCGGTCATGGGGTGCGCGTGGCCAGCA
>CAYMXG010000410.1:0-2464 GCA_964394115.1 uncultured Enterobacteriaceae bacterium
CCGTCTTCGCCGGTTTAATCACTTCCAAGATGCGCGTGCGCATCCTCATGCGCCTGTTCCAGAATCCCGGACAGCAAGCGTACCTGCGCGAACTCGCCGACGAGTTTGCCGCCTCCACCAGCCAGGTGCGGGAGGAATTGCAGCATCTGTCCGCCGCCGGCCTGCTGAGTGGTGAACGCAATGGGCGTCAGACCTTGTACCGCGCCAACGAAACCCATCCCCTGTTCCCCGAGTTGAATTCAATGGTCAGAAAAGCACTCGGCATGGATCGCATCCTGGACAGCATTCTTGAACGGCTGGGGAATCTGGAACTCGCCTTTGTATTGGATGACTACGCCATGGGGCGCGACAGCGGCCTGATCGACCTGGTCCTCGTCGGCGCGATCGATCAGGAGAATCTCTCGGATCTCGTGCGCAAGACCGAGGGTTACATCGGCAGGAAGATCCGCGTGCTGTCATTGACGCGCCCGGAATTTGCGCGCTTGCGTCCCGAACTGGTGCGACGTCCCAGGATTCTGCTGTGGGGCACGGATGACGAATTGAATTCTACTGCGCGGGGGGTGGCATGACCGCGCCGATAAATGCAGCGCCGGCCGCAGCCGCACTGCCCGGGTTCATGGATGCATTTGGCTTGTCCGCGGAACAGCGCAGCCGGATCACGGTGCAACGGGAGTGGCGATCGCCGGCCTTTCCGATATCCCTTTCCCTGCTGCTGCCGACGCGTTTGCGCCCGGAACTGTTACGCAGGTTCCTGGACAGCGCCGCGGAAATGGCGCGTAACCCGGAGCAAATCGAGGTGGTTCTGTATATAGATGACGATGATCCAGGCACGACTGGCATAGGCAGTTCACGGTTCAACCTGACGCGCTTGCGCGGGCCGCGCATGCCCATGAGCCAGCTGAACAGCGCCTGCGCCGAGTGCAGCAGCGGGCAGCTGTTGATGTTGACCAATGACGACGTAATCGTGGAGACACTGGATTGGGACCAGGCGATAAAAGATATGGGCGCGCAGCATGCGGACGAAATCTTCCTCGCCTGGCCAAGGGATGGCGTCATGGACGCACGGCTGGCGACGTTTCCGATCCTGTCGCGCCGCGCCTGCAGCCTGCTATGTGAACCGTTTGGCAGCGGTTACCGGCGTCTTTTTATTGATGCGCACGTCATGGACATATTTATCCGCTTGCGTGCCCTGGGGCAGAACCGGATGCACTTTCTCGGGGATGTCGTGTTTCGCCATTGTCACGCATCGCCAGCAGAGGGCCGAAGGATGGATCTCACCGACGATCTGGAGTTTCTCCGGCAGCGCGGATTGCGCCAATGGCAGGCCGCCACATTGAACGCAGCCGTGCGTGGCCAGGATCGGCCGGCAAATTGCCCGCTTCCGCAGGAAATCCACGAGCCGGAGAGTTTGTGGCAGGCATTGCACCTTTTTTCCAGAACCCTGCTGCTGGATCGCGGTCTGCCGTGGTGGAGCCGGCTGCACTGGTGGCTCAGGTTCTCCGGGCATTACTTCGTGACCCGGGGCGCGGTGGCAACCTGGCTGGCTCGTTGCACCGGACCCGCCGGGGCCGGAGGCTGACATGCGCACCATTGATCAGATATCCGCAAGCCGGCAAAAGGTGGACGTGCTGTTCATCAACCCCGGCAGCCTGCAGGCGGTGTATCAAAATCTGGCCGGGGAGTTCTCGGCAGTCGAGCCGCCGAGCCTGGCGGCGCTGTTCGCTGACTACCTGCGGCGCAAGGACCTGTCTGTCGATCTGATTGATGCGCCCGCGTACGGCCTTGATCCCGCGCAGGCGGCGGAACTGGCGCTGGCGAAATTTGATCCGACGCTCATCGTGCTGGTGGTCTACGGGTACCAGCCGTCCGCGTCCACACAGACCATGCCCGCCGCCGGGGCCACCTGCCGCGAATTGAAGGCGCGCCGTCCCGACGTCCCGATCCTGATGACCGGCACGCACCCCGCGGCATTGCCGCGCCGGACACTGGAGGAAGAGGCGGTGGATTTTGTCTGCGGCGGCGAGGGCCCGGATACGATACTGGGCGTCGCACGGGAATTGCGCAGCGGCAAGCAACGCTGGGACGCCGTGCCGAACCTCTGGTATCGGGACGCCGACAGCGTGCGCAATACCGCGCCGGCGCCGTTGCTTGAGGCCCTCGATGCCGAGATGCCGTCGCCGGCGTGGGATTTGTTACCCATGGATCGCTATCGCGCGCACAACTGGCACTGTTTTGAAAACATTGAAGCGCGACAACCCTACGCCTCCATTCATACCACGCTCGGTTGCCCCTACCGTTGCAGTTTCTGCTGCATCAACGCGCCGTTCGGCAAGCCGTCCTACCGCATGTGGTCGCCGGATACGGTGGTCGCGCAGATTGATGAACTGGTCGGCAGCCATGGCGTGCGCAACATCAAGATTGTCGACGAGATGTTCGTGCTCAACCGCCAGCACGTGCTCGGGAT
>CAYMXG010000411.1:0-2457 GCA_964394115.1 uncultured Enterobacteriaceae bacterium
GGCGATGATTGCCGCCCTGCAGCACACGGATCCCCGCTGCAAGAATGCCGGCCCGTTGAGCCCGGAGGACACTGAAGCGCTGAAGCAGCTCCAGGCGCTATCCGCGCCGCCGCCCCCGGGGACGAAGTAGGGATTTTTGATGCGAAACATCGCTTCAGCAACGCCAGCCACGCACCGGCGCGCCGAAGCGCGTAATAAGGCGCTCAATTTCATCCCGGTACAAATCCTGGAGAAATTTGCGGCAGGCATCCGGCATCTCCGGGGCCGGTTCGGCTGCAGCCATTCCAGCACCATCGAAAGGCCGGATGACCTGTGCCACGGGAAACGAATTCCAATCCACGTTTGCGGCAACACCCAGAAATTCAAACACCCGCGTCAACAATTGCCTCGGTGCAGCTGATATCTCTTCAAAAAAGCCAACCAGGAACCGCTCCCGCGGAAAACAGGTTTCCCACCGCGCCAGCAATTGCGTGTACATCCCCAGGGCCAGCGACCGCTGCGAGGCAAAGTGCGCAATGAAATCTTCCGTTCCAATCTCATGCACCTGACGTCCCTGACTGAATGCCAGTCCCATGACCGCATGAGACCAGGCCCGATCAACGGGATTTCTCAGCAGCATCAGCAGCTTTACGCCCGGCATCACAGAGCGGATGAATTCAATCCGGTCGGTGGGAATTACGCCATACCCCGGCGTAACATCGCCAATTACCTTGCCGGCAACACCTTCAAAATTTTTGGCATAGAAGCTGATGGGGCGCGAATATTGCCAGTCAAAATAATGCAGTTCCTTGCGCGCTGGCAGAAAAATCTCCGGATGCATTTTGAGATTTTCGTGCAACCAGGTGGTTCCGGCTTTTTGCGCGCCAATGCACAAAAAGTCGGGCAGGACAGCTGGGACGGACGATCGCAATCCAAATTTGAAGAGTTGTTTCTCGAACCGCGCGGCGAATCGCAATCTGCCTTTCCCAATCCTCTTCGCAAGGCGTCGTGCCGATTGCAGGAATTTCATTTTACCCCGACCAGGATCGCTGCCCGGCCCCGACCTGCATGAATAACCTGACCTGGGGGTAAATCTCCAACCGCGGCCACGTGTTCCGTCACAGCCCCGACCCATCCTCGGAGTAGATCACCCAAATCTTCGTATAACCGTCCGTCTCCCAGACGCCGGTCCACTCCTTCGGAATGGTGACCGCCTCCCCCGCGCTGATCGACAGCACGGTGCCGTCGCCTGAGGTCAACGTTACGCCGCCATCCAGGAAATACATGAACTCATCCACGCCGTAGGGCTTCGTGATCTCGGCCCGCACCTTGCCCGACCGGTACATACCGGATGCAAACTTGCCGTCGCTACTCTTCAGTGACGTGATGTCAAAGGTTGTGTTGCCGTCATGGGTTGACTTGATCATGCCGGGAAGCGCAAACATCGCGCCGGCCAGATCCTCCCGGCTCATCCTGGCCGGGAGCGGGGACCCGGGTTCGCCGGCCGCGACCGGTTGCAGCAGGGACAGGGTCAACAGGGCAATGGAGACTAGGGGTACGCGACGCATGGATATTCCTCCCGGATGGACGGCCGAACTATAGGCTCCCGCCGCCGCGTCGCCAAGGCATCCGACAGATTAAAGCAAAAGTCCATGGGGCGCGCAGGGTGATGCAAACCCCGGTTTTGCTTCACCCTGCTAATAGCTTGCGCAATTGAGGACAATGCTTTGAAATTGCCGCATGTCCGAGGCGGAAAAATATCAATTTCTCGTGCAGGTGCAGTCTGCGTTTATCCCCGACCAGTCTGCACCGGATCAGAATCACTATGTGTTTGCCTACACTGTCACGCTCACCAATCGTGGCACGGTGGCAGCAACCTTGCTGCGCCGGCATTGGGTCATCACCGATGCCAACAATCATGTCCAGGAGGTGCGCGGCGATGGCGTCGTCGGGCAGCAGCCGCACCTCATCCCCGGACAATCCTTCCGCTACACCAGTGGCGCCATACTGGAAACGCCGGTGGGATGCATGCACGGGAGCTACAGCATGATGGCTGCGGACGGCGTCAAGTTTGAGGCGCCCATCCCGGCCTTCAGCCTGTCCCGCCCCAACATGCTGAACTGATGGCGACCTACGCCATTGGCGATTTGCAAGGCTGTGTAGAGGAGCTGACCGAACTCCTGCATCGCATCCGGTTCAATGCGCGCCGGGATCGCCTGTGGTTCGTCGGTGATTTGGTCAATCGCGGGCCGGACTCCCTCGGCGTGCTGCGATTTGTGGCCGGGCTCGGCGACGCTGCCATCACCGTACTCGGAAACCATGACCTGCATCTGCTGGCTGTTGCCTGCGGCATGACCCGGCCCAGGCGCAAGGACACACTCGATGACATCCTGCGTGCGCCGGACCGGCACCGGTTGCTGGAATGGCTGCGGCGCCGCCCGTTGCTGCACCGCGATCGGCGCCTTGGCTTTGCCATGG
>CAYMXG010000412.1:0-2452 GCA_964394115.1 uncultured Enterobacteriaceae bacterium
CACTGGCTCCGCCGCACACAAACCAGGTCTGGCCCGTGATAAATCCGGCCTTTTCGTCGGCCAGGAACATGACCACCCGGGATATGTCGTCCGGGGTGCCGAGGCGCCTGACCGGCAGACGCTGGGCCACCGCCTCATTGCGGGGATCGCCCGCCGGGATCACCGCCCGGAACTGGTCCGTGACGATGGGGCCGGGCGCAATGGCATTCACCGTGATCCCCGCCGGCCCCAGTTCCAGCGCCCAGGTCCGGGTCAACCCGACCTGCGCTGCCTTCGAGGCACTGTATGCCGTGCGGGTTTCCAGTCCCAGGATGGCCCTGGTGGTCAGGGTCACGATGCGTCCGAATGCAGCCTTCTTCATTGCGGGGATGAACGCCTGGCCCAGCGCAAGCAGGGCGCCCACATGGAGGCGCATGAGGAAATCCATGTCCTCCTGCTTCACATCGGCAATCAGCGCGCTGCGCAGGACGCCGGCGTTGTGGATCAGCGTTGTGACCTGGTGGGTGCCTGCGATCTTCGCCGCAGCGCTGCGAAGCTGGTCCAGGTCGGACACATCTATATGTATGGTTTGCAGTGCCGGGTGGGACTGGTCACAGGGATTCTGGTCCAGGTTGATCACGGTGTAGCCGGCCGCCAGCAAATCCCGGCGGATTGCGGCGCCAATGCCGGCCGATCCGCCGGTCAATACCGCAGTCTTTGTGTTTCCCATGCTCATTCCTTTGTGGATCTTGATATTGGATTTTTTTTGTAGGGCCGGCTTTAGCCGGCCGCTGCATATTTGTTTGGCCTGACAACACATCCCGGCGGGCTAAAGCCCGCCCTACGGGTACCTGGCCATTCTTCTTGACGCGCTTTTCATCCCCATCAATGATGCAACCATTCCCGGCCTTGGAAATGGGTCATCTCCCGTGGGGCCGGCTTTAGCCGGCCACTGCATCCCGGCGGGCTAAAGCCCGCCCTACCACCGGCCATCAGACATTCAAGGAGTGTAAGCCGATGACGCAGTCCGATTCCAGCACCGTTCCCCCCGCGAAAACCTTCAGCCCCACACCCGTGGCCCACAGCCCGGTGGCTGACGCGCACCTGATTCGCTACGCCGGTCCGTTTATTCCCGGGCTCGTGGTGCGCGCACAGGGGGCCTACATCTACGACGATCAGGGGCGCGAGATCCTGGATTTCACCTCCGGCCAAATGTGCGCCATCCTTGGCCACAACCATCCGGACGTGGTCGAAGCCATCACCGAGGCCTGCCGCAACGTCATCCACCTGCACAGCAGCCAATTGTCGCCGCCGGTGATCGAACTGGCGCAGTTGATCGCCTCCCAGCTTCCGCAGCAGTTGCAGAAGATGATTTTCCTCAGCACGGGTTCGGAGTCCAATGAAGCGGCGCTGCGCATGGCGAAGCTGTTCCGCGGTGGATTTGAAGTCTATGCGTTTTCCGGTTCCTGGCATGGCATGACCGGGGGCGCCAGCGCCAGCACCTACGCCTTCGGACGCCAGGGCTACGGACCCACGCTGCCCGGCGTGCAGGCCATACCCACGCCCAATTGCTACCGTTGCCCCATCCGGCACTGCCGCGACAAGTGCGACATGACGTGCCTGGAAGCCGGCTTCGACATGACTGATCGGCAGACCGTGGGTGCGCCGGCGGCGTTCATCTTTGAACCCATCATCAGCGCCGGCGGCATGATCGAACTGCCGCCGGGGTACCTCACACGGCTACGCCAGATGTGCGACGCGCGCGGCCTGTTGATGATCGCAGACGAGGCGCAGACGGCCTTCGGGCGCATGGGGATCCTGTTCGGCTACCAGCAGGAGCCCGGATTTGTGCCGGATTTCCTCACCATGTCCAAGTCCCTCGGCGGCGGATTGCCATTGTCCGCCACGGTCACCAGCGCGGAGATTGAAGAGACCTGTTACAGCCGGGGGTTCATCCATGCCACTTCCCATGTGTCCGATCCCATGCCCGCAGCGGTCGGTGTGGCGCTGCTGAAGGTCATCGCCCGCGACAAGCTGGTGGATAACGTCAAAAAAGTCGGGGACTACCTGAAGACACGGCTGAAGGAGTTGCAATTGCGGCATGACTGCATCGGCGATATTCGCGGCCGCGGCCTGCTGCTGGGAATGGAAATCGTCTCGGATCGGGAAAAGCGCACACCGGCCCCGGCCCTGGGCGCCGCCATCATGGAGCGTTGCTATGAATTGAAACTCAGCATGAACATCGTGCGCCTGCCCGCCGTGGGCAGCATCTTCCGCATCGCGCCGCCATTCACGCTGACCCGTGCCCAGGCGGACAGTGCGGTGGCGATCCTGGATCAAGCCATTGGAGAGTGTGTCGCGAAGCAGCGCGGAAACGTTGGGTAGTGACGCGGTACTCCGTCGCCCCGGCGCGTTACTCCGTCACCCCGGCGAAGCCTGCCCCGTGCTACGACACGGGGGCCGGGGTCCAGTT
>CAYMXG010000413.1:0-2439 GCA_964394115.1 uncultured Enterobacteriaceae bacterium
TGTCGTGCACTGACACCGCACCAATGACCTTGCCGTTGCGCTCGCTGGTCTGGATGGAAATGACACCCTGGCCACCCCGGCTTTGCGGTGAATGGTCGTCAATGGGGGTGCGCTTGCCGTAGCCGTGTTCGGTGGCGGTAAGCACACTGGTGCCAGCCTCGACAATGATGAGTGAGATGACCTTTTGTTCTTCGCCGAGACGTATGCCGCGCACACCGCGGGCATTCCGGCCCATGGGCCGCACATCGGATTCGGGAAAACGAATCACCTTGCCGGTATCGCTGAACAGCATGACGTCGTGGCTGCCATCGGTGAGTTCCACGCCCACCAACTGGTTCCCCTCCAGCAACTCCACGGCGATGATGCCACTGGGGCGCGGGCGCGAGAAGTCCTGCAACGGCGACTTTTTCACCGTGCCGTCGCCGGTGGCCATGAACACGAATTTACCCTCGGCGAATTCCTTGATTGGCAGCAGCGCCGTGATCCGTTCGCCTTCCTGCAGCGGCAGCAGGTTCACAATCGGGCGACCGCGGGCGGTGCGGCTCGCCTGCGGGAAATCATAGACCTTGAGCCAGTAGACGCGGCCGCGGCTGGAGAAGCACAACACCGTGTCGTGGGTATTCGCCACGAACATCTTGTCGATAAAATCCTCTTCCTTGACGGTGGTCGCCGTCTTGCCACGGCCGCCGCGTCGCTGCAGACGATAGGTGTCGATGGGCTGGGACTTGGCATAGCCCGCATGTGAAAGCGTGACCACCACCTCTTCCGGCGTGATCAGGTCTTCCATGCTCAGGTTTTCATGGTCCTCGACTATTTCCGTGCGCCGCGCGTCGCCGTACTGTTCCTTGATGGCATCCAGTTCTTCACGGATCACATGCATCAGGCGTTCCGGCCGGGCGAGAATCTCCAGCAACCCGCGGATGGTTTCCAACAGCTCCTGGTATTCCTGCAGGATCTTGTCTTTCTCCAGGCCGGTCAGTTTCTGCAGGCGCAGATCCAGGATCGCCTGGGCCTGGGGCTCGGAAAGCCGGTACCCCGCAGCAGACAGACCCAATTCCGCCGCCAAATCGTCCGGCCGCGAGGCCTGCGCGCCGCTGGCCTCCAGCATTTGCACGACGATGCCGGGCTCCCATTCCCTTGCCAGCAGACCGTCGCGGGCATCAGCGGGCGTGGCAGAGGCCTTGATCAGGGCGATCACCGGGTCAATGTTCGCCAAGGCAATGGCCAGCCCTTCGAGGATATGAGCTCGCTGCCGGGCCTTGCGCAGATCGAACAGTGTGCGGCGCGTGACCATGACGCGCCGGTGCTCGATGAACGCAGTCAACAAGTCCCTCAGGTTCAGCAGCCGTGGCTGGCCGCCGTCCAGTGCCACCATGTTGATGCCGAACACACTCTGCATCTGCGTGAACTGGTAGAGGTTGTTCAGCACCACGTCAGTGGCTTCACCGCGTTTCAATTCGATGACCATGCGCATGCCGTCCTTGTCGGACTCATCGCGCAATTCACGGATGCCGGTGAGTTTCTTATCCTTCACCAGCTCGGCTATTTTCTCCAGCAGCCGCGCCTTGTTGATCTGATACGGGAGCTCGGTGACCACGATGGACTGGTTATCGCCGTCCTCGTCGCCCTCCACATGGGAACGGGCGCGGACAAAGATGCGCCCCCGGCCGGTGCGGTAAGCCTCGTGGATCCCCTGGCTGCCATTGATGATGCCGGCGGTGGGGAAATCCGGGCCCGGCACCAGGCGGATCAACTCGCCTATCGGCGTCTCCGGGTTCTCAATCAGGGCGAGGCAGGCGCCGACCACTTCATTAAGGTTATGCGGCGGAATGTTGGTAGCCATGCCCACCGCGATGCCGCTGGAACCGTTTACCAGCAGGTTCGGGATGCGCGTCGGCAATACCGCAGGCTCATTTTCAGAACCGTCATAGTTGGGGGTGAAATCGACGGTTTCCTTGTCGATGTCCAGCAACAACTCGTGCGCGATACGCGACATGCGCACTTCGGTGTAGCGCATGGCCGCCGGCGCGTCGCCGTCAACGGAACCGAAATTTCCCTGCCCGTCCACGAGCACGTAACGCAGCGAAAACGGCTGCGCCATGCGCACGATGGTGTCATACACCGCGGTATCGCCGTGGGGATGATATTTGCCGATGACATCACCGACCACACGCGCCGATTTCTTGTAGGCCTTGTTCCAGTCATTGCCCATCTCGTGCATGGCAAACAGCACACGCCGGTGCACCGGTTTCAGGCCGTCGCGGACGTCCGGCAGGGCGCGCCCGACGATGACGCTCATGGCGTAGTCCATATAGGACTGGCGCATCTCGTCTTCGATGTTTACAGGCGAAAGAGTGTGCGCAATTTCGGGTTCAGTCATGGCAATAAAAAGATGCAAAAATCGGGGGGAAAAGTCCCTTTTTTTACTTCAGTCCCGGA
>CAYMXG010000414.1:0-2438 GCA_964394115.1 uncultured Enterobacteriaceae bacterium
GCCAACCTGTTGAAGGGAGGCGGATTGTAGCGATTCGCATTGCGAACCGGTAGAGTCAATCGGCGTCGGGCGCACCGGCATTCCAGTGGTGGTGTGCCTACCTGATCCCGGACTTCTCTGGCGCTATACTCGACCCATCGGACGCAGAGGCGTCAATTGAATCGGGGGAACAAATCATGGCGGGGGACGGCAAGCACATTGTCATTGTGGGCGGCGGTGCCGCGGGTATCACTGTGGCGGCCACCCTGTTGCGCAGGGCCGCGGGAACGAAGCTGGACATCACGGTGGTGGAGCCCTCGGAGACGCACTATTACCAGCCGGCGTTTAGCCTGGTCGGCGCCGGTGCATTCAAATTCGACCGCACGCAGCGGCCCGAGGCGAAACTGATCCCGCCGCAGGTGGAATGGATCAAGGATAACGCCACGGGTTTCGAACCGGAACAGAACCGCATCAAGCTGAGCTCTGGCAGCACACTGGCCTATGACTACCTGGTGGTGTGCCCCGGTCTGGAATTGAACTGGGACAAGATTGAGGGGGCCAGTGAGGCATTGGGCAAAAATGGGGTCTGCAGCAATTATGACCCGGCATTCGTTGAATACACCTGGAGTACCCTGCAGAATCTGGGCAAAGGGGCCACCGCCTTGTTCACCCAGGCGCCGCTCCCGTTCAAATGCCCCGGTGCGCCGCAGAAGATCGCCTACCTGGCCGCCCACCACCTGCAACGGCAAGGCATCCTGAAGGACTGCAAGCTGCATTTCCTGACCCACGCGCCGACGATGTTCGGCGTCGCATTTTTTGCCAGGGAACTGGTGAAGGTGGCTGCGCGCTGGGGTATTCACACGCATTTCCAGCACAACCTCGTCGCCGTGGACTGGAAATCGAACACGGCAACCTTCGATATTGTCGGTGGGGACAAGCAGGGGCAGAAAGTGTCGATGAAATACGACCTGTTGCACATGACGCCACCGCAGTCGCCGCCGGCAGCGGTGAAGTCGAGCCCGCTGGCCAACGCGGCGGGATTCGTGGACGTGAACCAGAACACCATGCAGCACGTGAAGTTCCCCAACGTGTTTTCGCTGGGCGATGCCTGTTCGACGCCGAATTCAAAGACGGCGGCGGCGGTACGCAAGCAGGCGCCGGTGGTGGTGCGGAACCTGTTCACCCTGATCCGCGGCGGGCAACTGGATCCAGGCTACGACGGATACGCGTCGTGCCCGCTGACCACGGCCTTCGGCAAGGTGATCATGGCAGAATTTATCTACGGCGGGAAAGTGACGCCCACGTTTCCACTGGATCCGCGCCGGGAGCGTTGGGTGAACTGGTGGATCAAGGTCACCGGCCTGCCTTTCTTCTACTGGCACTACATGCTCAAGGGGCACGACTGGTTCTTTCCCCATGACAAGGATTTTGTCGAGCCAACCTGAGTCGGGCGCCAATCGTTATTTCGAGATGTCGGTATATGTGATGCGGGCAATGCCAGGGGGATCGCGGCGGACGGGTCCTGTCGTCGGGTCGTCCCACTCGTGCTCGCTACGCTGCGCGCGGATGGAACGACCCAACGCCACCCGTCCGGTCAGGTCCTGTAAGTCCACAAGCGCATAACCCAGTGGTGCCTGGCAGGATGCATCCAGCAGACCGACGGGAGGGTTCCTGTTTCGCGGACCGTAAGCAGCAGGGATGCTGCGCTTCGAGCCTACAGGGACGTATTCACGGCGTGTCCGCGAAACAGGAACCGGAGCGGCGGGCGGCTGCCCCGCTCCGAATGTGTGGATCTGGAAAGAACCGGCGACGCAACCAGTTTGCCCCGACTCCTCAGTTGTCCGCCCCGTTCACCGTCAGGAGATCGTTTACCAGGATGTCCGGGTGCAGGAAGTTGGCGTTGTAGATGTTGCGGATGCGGCGTTGGTCATCGATCAAATACACGCGCAGCAGGTGTGAAATCATGCCGGTTACGCGCCCATGGGCGTCCCGTTCCGGCGCGACCCATTGCCCGTAGGAATCCAGCACCGGGTTCAATTCCGCCTGGTTACGCGCGGAGAGAAAATGCCAGTCGAAACCCGGCCGGCGAAACTGGTCCCCGTACTTCGCCATCACCGGCGGTGTATCGCGCACCGGATCGAAACTCAGGGTCAGTAATCGAACGCGGTCCCTGAGCAGCGGGTTTGCGGAAATGGGTTCCTGGACGCGGCCAAGGACATAGGTGGCCAACGGACAACCGTTGATATCACTGCAACTGGCATAGATGAAACTCAACAGCACCAGCTTTCCGGCCAACAGCTCGTGCAACCGCACGGGCTTGCCGTTGGCATCGATGACATGGCCGTCGGCGGCCAATCCAAGGGAGGGCAGGGTGTAGGTTCCGGCTGCAGGTGCTTCAAATCCAAGCCTGCCGTAACCCGGCGCGCGCGCCGATTGCGGTGTCGTCCCGGCCATTTGCG
>CAYMXG010000415.1:0-2420 GCA_964394115.1 uncultured Enterobacteriaceae bacterium
GTACACGCCAGTACATGAGGATTTTGAGGGGGCGAGCAACGCAGTCATGGCAAGCACAGTAGTTTTGCATCAACCTGCTAGAACTTGATCTCGACCCAGGCCCAGAACTTCGTCAGATCGAAGGCCTGCTTGCCGCCGCTCAGCAGGCCGTTGCGCCCCAGATTGGTGGCATTCTGATCGGCGTCGTAATCCGCGTACTTGAGCCCGACCGTGTAATGGTCCTTGAAGGTCCTGCTCAGAACGACGTCCAGCTCGGTGCCATAATCATAATCCTCGTTGTCCGACGACAAATCGTGATACATGAGCATGAAGTTGGCGCCGTAAACGGTGGCGGCCAGCGTACCGTAGATATCCACGATGCCGTCGCCGGGGGTCAACAGAAAGCGGTCGGCCCACCCCTGGAAGGCGTGATTTGTGCCGAGCGGCGTCTGAAACGCGTTTGGAACGCCCGGGACCGCCGGGCCTTCGCCTTCCAGCACCTCGTAGCTGATCTTGACAGTGAATGCAGGGATCGTCGGGCTGGTGAGCATCTTGTTGAAACCCAGTTCGCCGAGATAGTAGTTGTTATCGACGTCAAACGGGTTATCGGCATAATCGGTCTGGTTGGCGAACTCGCCGGTGTACAGGATCTTTGCGGCCTGCGTAATCAGATCGTACGCGCCCTGGAAACGCACGCCGAACGTCGCCGTCGACAGCACCTCGGTGCCGCCCAGGTAGGTGTCGAAATCCAGCAGGTAGGCATACGGTTCGAACTGGCCGTACTGGAAACCACTCCAGTTGACCTTGATGAAATGGCTGTCCATACGGTAGTTCGCCCGATCCGGGATCTCGTTCTCCTCGCCGAAAATGCGGTTGGTGTTCCAGGCATAGGTGTAATCGATTTTGGTCGCCGGCAGATAGTCGCTGACCACGCGCACCGCATCGAAGCTCTGCCAGTTCTGACGCCACAGGATGTTGCCCACATAGCGGTGCAGCGGCGCCCCGCGCTGCTCGATCTCCTGCCGTCCGACCCAGATTGTGGTCTTGGGCAAACCGCGGTAGCGGAGGTTGGCCTGATTCACCTCGGTCCCCCCCGGGTCGACCACGATGGCGCGATGGGTTACGCCGTTGCTGCCGCCGTCGTTGTAGGAATCGTTGCCGACCACGCGCACGTCTTCCAGTTGCACATAGGCGCCGAAGCCGTGAAACAGGCCGGTGTTGTAGCCCAGCGCCGTGCGCAACGTGCTGGCGTAGGCGTCCGCAACGCCGGTTGGCGCCGTGTCGCTGCCCGACAGGGCGTCGTCATCGACGTGCTCAAATCGATAGCGCAGATAAACATCCGGTTTGCCGCCGGTGAGCGCCTGCCACAAGTCATCGGCGTGTGCCGTACCGGTCAACGACACCAGGCACATGCCGGCGGCGAACCCGCGCCGCATACTGGAGCGATTATAAGAAGCCATTGCTTTCTCCCTTGCTGGAGTTGCCTGCGAATTTCGTATGGACCCCGGCCGGATACCTGTCCGGCACGACCCGTACGTCTCGACTTTCGCAGCATTGCGATGGCCCCTCGTTGGGCGGTTGTCGTCGTATGGCTAAAGCAATATGCAGGCCAACTTCGCTCTCAGGCTAAAGTGTGCTTTTCGCTTTCCTCCATTTTTCAATGACTTGAAAACGGCGGCGCGGTCTGCCGGCCGCCGGTTGCAGCAAGGATTTGTCACTGCTCGCGCTGTTTCACGGCGCCATGATTGCACCATCATTGGGATTATGATGTGAATGCTGACCCAGCATGGTGCCATGGGAAGGTTGCCGCACTGACCCCGTTTATCTTTGTTCCGGCCCCAAATACTTGTACAAAAATCAAAACAATCAAGGAGAACACCATGGAATCACTGATCAGCACACCGGCGGCAACCACCGGCATGATTGCGGCGATGATTTTCTTCATGACCGCCCTGTTGACCGGCACCTGGAAATATTTCTGCATCCGCAACAGTCAGAAGGCGGAGGCGCCGGTGTATGTGAACATCGCCCACCGTGCCGCGCTGATGTATTCGTTCGCGGCCCTGCTGCTGGCGGTGTTCGCCTCCCTGAGCGTGTTCTCGAATACGGTCAACATGGTCGCAATCTGTCTGCCGCTGTTCTACTTCGCGCTCGCCATCGTGCGCTACATCCAACTCGGCATCGTCAACCAGACCGACAACCAGCACCTGAATCCTCCCAGCCGCACCGGGGAATTGGTATTGCTGCTGTCGTTGATCGTGGCGGAGATCGGCGGCTTCGTGGTACTGGCGGCGGGGTTTGTGTTGCGGGTGATGCAGGCTGCCTGATCAACAAGACTGGCGAAACTGATGCTCCGACTCCTGCGGGAGTTTGGAGCCTGGTCCGACGTTCCGGCCCCGCAAATATTTGGTAGTGCATCAGTTTGTCATCCCGAACGAATG
>CAYMXG010000416.1:0-2407 GCA_964394115.1 uncultured Enterobacteriaceae bacterium
TGCGGCATCTCATGGGCAGATTTCCCCACGTCAGCTATGAACGCGTGATCTCCGGACCGGGACTGCTGGAGATCTACAAATTCCTTCAGGTCACGGGCCGCGGACAGGAACCGGCGTCCCTGACGGCATCGATTCTCAAGGATGGAAAACCGGAGGCCGTGGTCACCGCCGCGGTGAGCAAACAATCGGAACGCTGCGTCCTGGCGGCCCAGATGTTTCTTTCGATACTGGCGGCGGAGGCCGGGAACCTGGGGTTAAAGATTATGGCCCGGGGCGGTGTTTACGTCGGCGGCGGCATGGCCCGCCGCCTGTTGCCGTTGCTGTCCGCCGCGGAATTCATGCAGGTATTCACCAGCAAGGGCGCGATGCGGGAACTGCTGGCGGCCATCCCGGTACACATTATTCTCGCCGACGATGCGGGGCTGCTCGGCGCCGCGCGGTATGGCGGACAATCGGGTCATTGCGACTGACCGGCTACAATCGAACATGCCTGTAACACCTTTTCACATGGGCCCGGGGATTTTAATCAAGGCCATACTTCAGGGGTTTTTCAGTCTGATCGTATTCGGCTGGTCCCAGGTCTTGATGGATATACAGCCGTTGTTGGCCATGCTGACCGGAAAAGGTGAGTTACATGGTTTCTCGCATACCTACATAGGTGCGACATTGATTGCAGTCTTCTGCGCCCTGACTGGAAGATGGATTTATAAAGTCAGCATGAAAATGTGCAGACAGAATTTCACTGAATATCAGAAAAAGCTGTTTGCGGTATCCGGGAATCTGACCACCAGCGTCTGTATTACCAGTGCTTTTATCGGAACATTCAGTCATGTGCTTTTGGACAGCATCATGCACGGCGATGTGGAACCGTTTTATCCCATCATCCCGACCAACCATCTGCACCTGCTGTTGTCCATTGAGGGGTTGTATGCGCTCTGCGTGTATGCAGGCATTGCGGGGACAGTGATTTATTTGGCGATTCGATCGCGTTACGGCATTCACCCCCGGCCGTAAATCTGGTTCAAGTGCCGCATCTTCGCGGCCAGTTCCGGAGTCAGTTTTTTCGCCGGCAGTTTCCACTGCCAGTTGCCGGTCACCGTCCCGGGAGTATTCATGCGGTGGGTGGCGCCCAGCGCCAGCAGGTCTTGCACCGGGAGAATGGCCAGCCGGCACACCGAGGCCAAAGCGGCATCGATTAGCGGCCAGGGCATCGGTTTTGAAGGGAGTCCCAGGTACTCCAGCACCCGCTGTTGGGTGGGCGCATCCAATTCCTTGAACCAGCCCAGCGTGGTGTTGTTGTCATGGGTGCCGGTATACACCGCGGAATCAGCTTCATGGTTGTGGGGCAGGTAGGGATTGGCCGGGCCGCCGTCAAAGCCAAATTGCAACACGCGCATACCCGGCAAATTAAATTCCCGGCGCAGCTCTATGACCGGTTGGGTGATGGTGCCGAGGTCCTCGGCCAGGAACGGCAACGGGCTGTAGGCCGCATGCAGTGCCCGCAACAGTTCGCGGCCTGGCACCGGTCGCCATTTTCCGGATTCGGCGGTGGTCGCGCTGGACGGGATCTCCCACGCCGCCTCCAGGCCGCGAAAATGATCGATGCGGATCAAATCGAACATTTCCAGTTCCGTGCGCACCCGGTTTATCCACCAGGCGAAACCCTGGGCGGAGTGACGCGACCATTTGAACACGGGGTTGCCCCAGCGTTGCCCCGTGGCTGAAAAATAATCCGGCGGCACGCCTGCCACGACGACCGGTTGCCCGGTCTTGTCCAGTTGAAACAGTTTTTGATTCGCCCAGATGTCGGCGCTGTCGTGGGAGACGAACAGTGGCATGTCCCCGAGCAATAGTATTCCCAGTTTCCCGGCCTCCTTGCGCAATAGCTGCCACTGGCTGAAGAACAGCTGCTGTTCGCTGCAAACCTTTTCTATCTCCGCTGCGTGCGTGCGGCGGAATGCGCCCAGTGTCCTCGGCACGCGATCGCGGAATTCCGGCGGCCACAGCCACCAGGGTTGCAAGGCGAAATGCTGTTTCAGTGCACTGAACAGTGCGAAGTCTTCGAGCCAGGCGGACTGTGACTGGCGAAATTCCGGCAATCCCGTGGTGACTTTGAAGCCCGCGTCCCGGCTGATCAGCCGCGTATCGCCCGCATGGGCCGAATTGCTCTGGTAGGGTGAGCCGCTGGTATCCGGCGGATGCACCGGCAGCATCTGCCAGACACTGACGCCGGCGTCGGCGAGAAAACGCAGGAAATCGCGGGCCGGTTTACCGAGCACACCATCCCCCGCGTCGGACAGCAGGGAACTCAGCGGCAACAGCAGCCCGGTCCGGCGCCGGTCGAGCCAACCGGCTTCCTGTTTCCTGGCACCCGCAGGCATCAACCTTTCCCGTCCGTGGGTGTGGA
>CAYMXG010000417.1:0-2406 GCA_964394115.1 uncultured Enterobacteriaceae bacterium
CGGCATGGTCGGCATAGTTCAAACCCAGTGCAAAGATCGTCCCATGCCGCGGCGGCAGCCAGAGGACCTCCTTTGCGTTGAGCAGCCGTCCATCGGAAGTGCGCAATCGGTCCGGCGTTTCCACCACAACGTCCATATCTTCGCCGGCGGCGTGGATGCGGGCGTGTCTCATGGCACGCCCGCGGCAATAACGCGATTGCATAATCGCCCCAGTCCCTTCGCCTCCACCGCGACCTCATCACCCGGTCCCACGTCCACACGCTCGTCCGGCAGGCCGGTGAAAATGGTGTCGTTGTCATCGAGGGTCATGAAACCGGTGATGAATTCCATCAACGCGGGAATGTTCCAGGCCAGGTCGGTTAACGACACGCGCTGCCGCAAAATGCCGTTGACGAAGGTGCGCAATTCCAGTGCCTGTGGTTCAGGGAGTAGCGCCGACGTTACTCGCACCGGTCCCAGGCAACCGGAACCGTCGAAACACTTGCTCCGCACCGGTGGGCGGAAATAACCTGTCTCGGGCAGGGAAAAATCATTGCACAGCGTATAACCCTTGATAAATGACATTGCGTCCCGGGCCGGCACGCGCCGGGCGCGGCGGCCGATCACAATCCCTAACGCCGCGCCGGGCTGGATCACACCCGCGTCCGGCGGCATGGGTACCGGCGCGCGGTGGGCGTTCAGGGTATTTTCCGGTTTGATAAACAGCACCGGGGTCTGCGGCGGGTTGAGGTAGGGCTGCGCATGAAACTGCACATCCAGCCGCTGCAGCTGCGCGCGCAGGTTCAACGCCACCCCGATGACCATGCCATGGGGCGGGACCTGCCACAGGACATCCTGTTCCGGAATGCGTTCCCCGGCGTGCAACACGGCGCCATCGGCCGCCACCTGCACCTGCGCCGAAACGCCGGCGCGCCGGATCCATGCGTCTCTGCCGTTCACAGGACGCCGTAGTCCTTCGCCACCTGGATGATTTTTTTCTGGTTCTGTTCGCCGGGCTGCACCAGCGGCAGGCGCATTGTTGGCTCCATCAGCCCCATTTGGCCAAGCAGGAACTTCACCGGGCCGGGGTTGGTCTCGATGAACAGCACTTCGTTGAGATCCAGCAGGCGGTAGTGCAAATCAATGGCTTCATTCCAGCTGCCCGCGCGCACCAGGTTATATAGCTCCGCGACTTCCTTCGGCGCGACATTACCCGTGGCGCTCACATGTCCGGCGCCACCCACCGCCAGCATCGGATAGCACAGTGTTTCGATGCCGGAGAACACGGCCCAGTCGCGCCCGGCGGCATGAATGTCGAAGGACACCTGCGCGTAATTAACGTTGGCCTCCTTGACGCCGAATACGTTCGGACACGCCTGCCGGATGCGCTTTTGGGTCTCTGGCTCAATATTAACGCCGGCGCGGCCCGGGATGTTGTACAGCATCATGGGCAGGTCCCCCACGGCACGGGCGATGATGCAGAAATGCTCAAACAGACCCTGCTGGCTGGGGCGCACGTGGTATGGCGCCACAATGAGCACACCCTGGGCGCCAATCTCTTTGGCGTAACTGCTGAGTTCGATGCTTTCGTCGGTGTTGTTGGAACCGGTGCCGGCCAGGAACGGCAGGCGCCCGGCATTGGCGTCGAGCACGGTGCGGATCACCAGCTTGCGCTCGTCCAGCGTCATCGATGTGGGCTCGCCGGTGGTGCCGGTGCAGGACAGTCCGTGGCTGCCATTCGCAATCTGGAACTCCACCAGCCGCTGCAGCGCGGCCAGATCGATCTTGCGCCCGCCGTCGGTGAACGGCGTGGGCAGCGGCGTGATGGATCCGTGGAAGGGTTGCTTTGCCATAACCAATTTCTCCTCGTTTCAGATCTCGTGCCTTCCTGCGGGCCAGGACTCCGATCCCTCACTCCGCTTAATCTCGTCGTACGTCGTGTACGACTCGAATCGGGTTCCGCGCGCTTCGCCATCGTGGCTGCGCGCGCTCCACACGACGCTGCGCGAGGGATCGGAGCCCCGACCCTTGCACCTGGCATCGGGTGGCCCGATCCCTGATGGAGGACCGTGTGCCGCAGGGAAAGCGGCACCCGAGCCTACATGGACGTATTCACGGCGTGTCCGACATCAGGGATCGGGCTGCCCGGTGCTGTCTATCGGGTTCGGTCACACGCCTGCGCGTCGCAGCCTCGCTCTTGCCATCCATGCTAATTACCTGCTCCAGCGCCGCATACAGGTTGCTCCAGGCGCTGTCAGTCATGCGTGCCTGCATCAGGGCATATTCTTTTTCCAGTTGCGGCGACAGGCGTTCATACAGGCGCCGGGCCTTGCGCGTCAGCCACAGGCGCACCTTGCGCCCGTCCGCGCCATCGCTGCGCCGCTCGACGAGGCCGTCGCGTTCCAGCCGGTCGATGACCCCGGTCAG
>CAYMXG010000418.1:0-2403 GCA_964394115.1 uncultured Enterobacteriaceae bacterium
GCATCACCGCCATGCGCGAGATGATCCTGGCCGAGAATGAGCAGGGCCGCCGCGCGGCACTGAAGAAACTGCTGCCGTTTCAGCGCCGGGATTTCGACGGGATCTTTCGCGCCATGGACGGACTGCCGGTGACGATCCGGTTGCTGGACCCGCCGCTGCACGAATTCCTGCCGGCCACGCCGGCCGCACAGCAACAGATGGCCAGGGCCATGAACGTGCCGGTAAAAAAGATAAGGCGCCGCGTTGACCAACTGCATGAGATCAATCCCATGCTCGGACACCGGGGCTGCCGCGTGACGGTGACCTTTCCCGAGGTGCTGGAGATGCAGGTCACCGCCATCGTGGAGGCGGCCATCAATTGCCGGCGCCGCGGCATCCGCGCCCTGCCGGAGATCATGATCCCGCTGGTTGGCATTGACCGCGAATTGATCCTGCTGCGGGAATTGGCTGAAAAGACCATTGCCGGGGTGTGCGCGCGCCGGAAGTTCAAAGGGCAACTGGATATCCCCATCGGCACCATGATCGAGATACCCCGCGCCGCGCTGACCGCGGATCAGATTGCCGCCCATGCGGACTTCTTCAGTTTCGGCACCAACGATCTCACGCAGATGACCCTGGGTTACAGCCGTGATGACATCGCCAGCTTCCTGCCGGAGTACCTGGAGAAGAACCTGCTGGAGCGCAACCCGTTCCAGACCCTGGACACCGTGGGCGTGGGACAACTGGTGGAGATGGCGGTTGCGCGCGGGCGCAGCATCCGGCCGAAGCTGAAGTGCGGCATTTGCGGCGAACACGGCGGCGATCCGGATTCCATCCACTTTTTCCAGTCCGCGCACCTGGACTACGTTTCCTGCTCCCCGTTCCGCGTGCCGGTGGCGCGCCTGGCCGCAGCGCAGGCCGTGCTATTGAATCAAATGGATTTGTTTACTTGACGCGCTCGTGGTGCTGACGAAACGCCCCGCAGGAAGCAGTCTGCAAACTCCCTGGCGATGCCGGTGACGGCGGCCGGTGATTTGCGCTGGTACCACTCGACCGACCCGTTGCACATCGCCAGCAGTGCTATCGCGGCCACCCCGGGGTTGAGGTCCGGCCTCAGACAGCCGTCCCGCACGCCGCGTTCGAACAATTCCTCCCATTGGTGTTGGTAGGATTGTGCCATTCGATTCAGTTCCTTGCGCACGGGAGCCGGCAGCCCCAGTGGACTGAAAACGAAATGAAACACCAGGTGCGCGCGATTATTGAGCATATGGTTGCGGATGCCTTCCCGGATCAGGTCGTCGGCTGGATCGTTCTTTGCCAGCAGGGCCTCCATGTTGCGGGTGAATTGCCGGCCAACGCGCCTGCACACCTCGACCAGCGCAGATTCCTTGGAATCGATGTAGTAGTAAAGGCTGCCCGGCTTGATGTTAAGCACGTCGGCGATATCCCGCGTGGTCGCGGCGAAATATCCCTTCTCGACAAATACATCGCAAGCCGCCTGCATGATTTCGTCGAATCTCCGCTCCTGTTTCCTGACCACGTGGCTGGAATGCATTCGTTTCATGCAATTGCTCCGGTCCCGGCAATAATCATATTGGTTTGACAATCACTGGCTTTTAGATATTCTAATGCCATTAGATAATCATAAAGCGTTCCCGGGCATTTGGGAACGGGTTTGACAAGCGCACTCACACGGACCCCCGACATGACGAAGCAGTTCCTGAAAAATGCATGGTATTGCGCGGCCTGGAGTACCGAGATCACCCGCAATTTGTTTCACCGCGTCATTATCGGCCGGGACATCCTGTTGTTTCGTGATGGTCAGGATCATGCAGTTGCGCTCAACAACTTCTGCCCGCACCGATCCGCGCCCCTGCACCTGGGTCGGATTATCGACGGCCAGATCCAGTGTCCGTATCATGGATTGCGATTCGGTACTGATGGCCTGTGCGCGCATAACCCGCACCATCGTGACGGGTTGCCGCCGGATTCAGCGCGCCTCGACCGCTATCCACTGGTCGAAAAGGATGCCCTGATCTGGATCTGGATGGGTGACCCGCTGCTGGCCGATCCCGCCTCGCTGCCGGATTTCAGTTGCCACACCAATCCGGCCCTGGCGCGGGTTTCCGGAACCATCTCCATCGACGCTTACTATGAACTCATCACCGATAACCTGCTGGACCTGACGCATGTGGAATTTGTGCATGCCGGCATCCTCGGCAGCAGCGCAGTCAGCCGGGGCAGCCACGAAGTCATCCAGGATGGCACCACCGTCTGGTCCAATCGCTGGTGCCCGAATGGTGAGGCGCCGCCGGCGCTGGCCAAGGCCTTCGGCGACTACAAGGATGCGGTTGATCACTGGCTCTACATGCGGTGGGACGCGCCGGCAAGCATGTTGCTCGATGTGGGGATCACGCCCGTCGG
>CAYMXG010000419.1:0-2370 GCA_964394115.1 uncultured Enterobacteriaceae bacterium
GCGCCAAGGACAAGGGCAAGTCCAAACCGGATGAGGAATTCGTCGACGACGATATACCGTTCTAGGAAGTTCACAAGAGTACAGGTGCCAGAGCTTAAGCTCTGGCACCTCGGGGGTCCAGGGGTCAGAGCTTAAGCTCTGACCCCTTTTGTTTTCTGCATCCCCCGCCGGAACTTCTCCAGCAATCTGCGATCCAGTACTTCATCAAACAGGGCGCGATAGGCCTCGTGTCCTCGCCCATCCGTCCTGCCCAGCGCGATGTAAAGCTCGTGTGGCGTGAGTCGGGGAAAGTTCTGATGGACATCAGGTTTATTTGACCAATCCGACGTTCTGCCGAAAACTGGACCACGGGTAGGCACCGGGCGCCGCGACCATGCCCGCCCTCACCGGATTCATTTCGATGTATCTATGGCACATCAGGAAGTAGCGATCGTTTCCGACGAGAGAAGATTTATACCGACTCTCCCATAATGAACCGCGTCGACCATGGCGCTTGTGCAAATAGTGGGCATAGTGTGCGCCAAGCCACTGCATGGCCCGCGAAATGCCGGTTTCCGCACCTGGCGTGACCAGCAAATGGATGTGATTCGTCATCAGGAGCCACGCATGCAGTGCAACGTCATACCGCGTCAGCGCGTCATCGAGAAACGCAACAAGGGTCTGGCAATCAACTTCGCCCGCGACGATGGGATCTTGATTGTGACCGCGCACGACGACGTGCTGCGGGTGCCCGGGAAGAAAAACTCGAGGTCTGCGTGGCAACCTTGCCTCCTGAAATCTCCTGGGGTCAGAGCTTAAGCTCTGACCCCTTCCACTCCCAGCTATGGCACCTCAACATTCAAAGCTCTGGCACCTTTTTTAATTGCATCCAGTTTTTCACCAGCGCCACGCTGCGCTGCATGACCTCGGGCAACAGCGCGCACAGCGACAGCAAGACGATCACTGTCGCCGCGGCAGCCAGCAGGAAGATATCCTGCGGCCGCAACCCGGCCTGCACCAGTCCGATGACGAGGACCGCCGAGGTCACCATGAACAATGCATTCAGTATGTTGTTTGCCCCGATTATGCGCGAGCGGCGCTGCGGGTTGCTGCGCTGCTGCACCAGGGTATACAGCGGCACCACGTAGATTCCCCCGCAAAATCCGATCAGCGTCAGGTCCATCAGCACATGCCAATACACGCCTCCGCGCAGAAATTCCGCCGCGGCCAGGACGCCGGTCATCGCCGGCACATCCACACTGGCCAGGTCCCACGCAAAGAATGCAAGACCCAGCGCACCGATGGGCGCCAGGCCCGGCTCCACCTCGCCGCGGCTCAAGCGTTCGCACAGGACCGACCCCACACCGATACCGACAGAGAACGCCGTCAGCAGCAACGTCGCCACCTGCTCATTGCCATGCAATGTGGAGCGCGTGAAATCCGGCACCAGTGACAGGAACGTCGCCCCCAGGAACCAGAACCAGGAAATCGCCAGTATGGACTGCAGGATGATGCGCGATTCGCTCGCGAACACCAGCACGCGCCACGTTTGCCGGAATGCATTCCAGTCAAAACGCATTCCCGGCTCGGCGGGGGCGGCTTCAGGGATCCAGGCACTGGCAAAGCGCCCCAGTATCGCAATCAGCATCACAGTGGCGCCGGCAACCCACGGCCCGCTGCCCGGGATCGCAATCACCAGCCCGCCAAACATCGTGCCCAACAGGATGGCGAGAAAGGTCGCCATCTGCACCAGCCCGTTGCCCCCGGTAAGTTCCGCGGTCGGCAGGTGTTGCGGCAGGATGCCGTACTTCAGCGGTCCGAAAAAGGCTGAGTGGGTTCCCATAAGGAACAGCGTAAACAGGAGAAAATATACATGCCCGGTCACAAAGCCGGCCGCCCCAAGCATCATGATCAGGATCTCCGCGCTCTTGATGAAGCGTATGACGCGCGACTTCTCCAGCATGTCGGCGATCTGTCCGGCCGTGGCGGAAAACAGAAAAAACGGCAGGATGAATATGCCGCCGGCGAGGATCACCAGGATGCTGCTCCTGGCGCCGGTGCTTTCCCTGGCCATGGTAAATGCGATGAAAATGACCAGTGCATTCTTGAACACATTGTCATTGAATGCGCCCAGGAACTGGGTCAGGAACAGGGGCAAAAAACGCCGGCTGCGCAGCAGGTCAACCTGACTCATGGACTTGTCCGGGTGATGATGTCATATTGATTTGCGCCGCATTCCGCCGGTGCAACCTCACTTGCCGCCATGTCCATTGTGACACAATTCGATCTGCTGAAAATGCGGCGCACCAAGATCGTGGCGACGGTCGGGCCGGCATCTTCCGAGCCCGCCGTGCTGGGACAATTGATGGATGCCGGGGTCAATGTCTTCCG
>CAYMXG010000420.1:0-2368 GCA_964394115.1 uncultured Enterobacteriaceae bacterium
GGAGCGCCTTCATGCATGGACCGACCTTCATGGCCAACCCGCTCGCCTGTGCCACGGCGCTGGCCAGCATCGACCTGCTGCTCGGGCAATCCTGGCAGGAGCGTGTGCGCAAAATGGAGGCAGGTTTGCGCAAAGGGCTGGAGCCCTGCCGCAATCTGCCCGGTGTCACCGATGTGCGCGTGCTGGGGGCCATCGGCGTCGTGGAACTGGATCGGCCGGTGGATATGGCGCGGGCACCGGCTGAGTTTGTACGGCGCGGCGTCTGGATCCGGCCGTTCGGGCGGCTGGTGTACGTGATGCCGCCATACATTATTAATGACACGGACCTGGCCACGCTGTGCGCGGCGATTGGCGACGTGGTGGCTTCAGGTATAGTTGCGCCCTCATGAACGGCACCTGTCTCATCATTGGCGCGAGTCACGCGGCCGCGCAGTTGGGTCCATCGCTGCGCCAGTCAGGCTGGGAAGGGAAGATCCTCATCATCGGCGCTGAACCGCACATCCCTTATCATCGCCCGCCGCTGTCCAAGGATTTCCTCGCCGGGAAAAAGCAGATGGCGGACATCCGCATCCGGCCGGAGGATGTGTATCAAAAGGCCGGCATCGAATTCCTGCTGGGCCGGCGCGTGGAGGCCATCCATCCGGATCGCAAGCGCATCCGGCTCGACGACGGTGAGGAACTTCCATACGACAACCTGGCGCTGACGCTGGGTTCCCGTGTGCGGCGCGTGGACCTGCCCGGTGTGGATCTTGCCGGCGTCCATTACCTGCGCACGGCGGAGGATGTGGAAGCGATCCGCACGCACGTGGCCCCCGGCGCCAACGCCGTCATCGTGGGTGGCGGCTACATCGGGCTGGAAACGGCCGCCGTGCTGCGATCAGCCGGTATGAACGTGACCGTCGTGGAAATGATGGAGCGGATCATGCAACGGGTCACCGCGCCGGAGGTGTCCGCGTTCTATACCCGCGTGCACCGGGAAGAGGGCGTGGACATCCGCTGCAATCTGGGTGTCGGCGCATTCGAAGGGCAGGGCCGGGTCGAGGCCGTGCGCTGCAGTGACGGTACGCGCCTGCCGGCGGACCTTGTCATTATCGGTGTCGGCATCGTGCCCAATGTGGAACTGGCGCGGGACGCGGGTCTCAAGGCGGAGAACGGTATTGTCGTGGACCAGCACTCGCGTACCAGTGACCCGGCCATCGTCGCCGCGGGTGATTGCACCTGGCATCACAACCCCATTTATGATCGTTGGCTGCGGCTGGAATCGGTGCAGAATGCCACCGACCAGGCGCGGGTGGCAGCGGATACGCTGTGCGGGAAATCGACACCATACAATGCGTTGCCCTGGTTCTGGTCGGATCAATATGACCTGAAGCTGCAGATTGCGGGGCTGTCCCAGGGCTACGACGAGGTCGTGACCCGGGGCGAGCGGGACCAGGGACGGAGTTTTGCTGCGTTTTACCTGAAGCAGGGGCGCGTGATCGCCGTGGATGCCGTGAATCGGCCGCCGGAGTTCATGACCGGCAAGAAGTTGATCACCGAGGCCCGGCCGGTGGACAAGACACGGCTCGCGGATGCTGCGGTGCCCATGAAAGAACTGTTGGTGTCCAGTTAAGCGGGGTAAATATACGATGCTACGCCGTCACCCCGGCGCAGGCCGGGGTCCAGCGGATCCTTGCTGGATTCCGCCCCGGTTTCCACCGGGGTGACGTGCCGGAATGACGATACGGCGAGCTGCCGAAAGAGTGCCTGTGAATCTGGAGGATTAGACGTGTCATACATAGAAGAATCATTATCCGAGGGCGAGCAGGTGGTCGCGTTGTTCGACCTGCATTGGGTGGAACGGTTGCCAATCTTTCTCTGGTGCGTGCTCGTGGTCACGCTGCCAATTGCGATCTATCAGTGGCTGAAACTGCATTGCACGGAGATCGGCGTCACCAACAAGCGCATCATCATCAAGACCGGCATCATCAGCCGCCAGTCGGAAGAGATGCGCATCTCTTCCATCGAGACGGTGGAGATTGATCAGAGCGTTTGGGGGCGCTTTCTCGGCTTCGGGGACGTGCGCATCACCGGCAAGGGCATGAGCAATCTGGTATTGCACCACATGGCGCAGCCGCTGGAGGTTAAGCGCAAGATTGAGGGCGTTTCCATCCCCGCTGATTGATCCGTAGGGCGGGCTTTAGCCCGCCAGCGGTGATTGCGGCTGGAAAAGCGGCCGGCTGAAGCCGGCCCTACAGAATCCCGCCATCCGAATCATTCCGCGTCCTGCGAAAGATAATCCACCGCCAGCGCACCCAGCGTGCGTACGCCGGTAATCAGCGCAGCTTCATTGACGTAGAAAAGCGGGGAATGATTGGGTGCCGCCTGC
>CAYMXG010000421.1:0-2361 GCA_964394115.1 uncultured Enterobacteriaceae bacterium
CGACAACCCGGCGATACCGGCGCCAAGGGTCTGCATCACATTGGCGCCGACGCGCGTCATATAAAGGTGTGCGAGCTTGGTGATCTTGAACAGGAACAGCGCCAGCGGCAGCGCCGAAAATGCCATCACCGGCGCTTCGAGATCGTGCGGATAAAGGATCATCGCCGTGGACCAGAACATCGCGCCGAGGGTGAACAGCACGTTGAGCCCATCCGCGAGCCAGGGCAGCCAGCCCGCGAGGAAGTGGTAGCGCTGGCCGAAGGTGAGCTGCGTGCGCCAGCCAAACAGGAGCGCGGGCAGGTTCCGCTTCAATATCTGCACCGCGCCGTAGGCCCAGCGGTGACGCTGCTTCTTGAAATCCAGGAACGTGTCCGGCATCAGGCCCTGGCCGTAGGTCTGCGGCACGTAGTCGGCATCCGCCCCGGCCGCGAACACGCGCAGGCCCAGTTCCGCGTCCTCGGTAATGCACCATTCGCTCCAGCCACCCAGTTGTTGCAGTACTGCGCGCCGCACCAGCGTCATCGTGCCGTGCTGGATGATGGCATTGCGCTCGTTACGCGTGATCATGCCGATGTAGAAGAAGCCGCGATACTCCGCATAGCACATGGCCTTGAACGCGTTGTCGCGATAATCGCGGTAATCCTGCGGCGCCTGCACGATGGCGACGTCCGGATCTTCAAAGCGTCCCACCAGGTTGTTGAGCCAGTTCGGATCCACGGTGTAGTCGGCGTCGATGACGGCAATGAGGGCCGCATCATCAGCCGTGCGCCGCAGCGCGAAATTAAGCGCACCGGCCTTGAAGCCGGCCAGCGGTGCCACGTGAAAAAAGCGAAAGCGGGGACCGAGCTCTTCGCAACAGGCCTCCACCGGGCGCCAGGTGGCGTCCTCGGGCGTGTTGTTGTCCACGACGACGACTTCGAAATCCGGGTAGTTGAGCCTTGAGAGCGCCTGTAAAGTCTGGTTCACCAGATCCGGCGGCTCGTTGTAGGCCGGCACGTGAATGGAGACCTTCGGCGCGCGCAGCGGCAGAACCCTGGCCGACGCACTCGTGCGCCGCCGCAGCCACACCCAGTGCGCCTCCGCCCACTCCTGCGCCTCGATGAGCAACACGGCAATGACGCCCAACATGCTGAGCAGCAGGAACGCGCCCACGACCATGTTGGTCATGGTCAGGTACTGATCGAGAAAATCGTAGATCACCCAGACCGAAATCGTCGCCGCGCCATAGACAACGCCGGCCATGAGCGCATGACCGCCGGGTTTGAGTTGCCGATTGGTGGCGTACAGCAGCGCCAGCAGCACGAGGCCGATACCGACGGAGATACCGGCGAGTTGCTGCCACTGCGGCACCCGCACCAGCGGTTCACGGCGCTTGAATTTCGACTTGCGCTCCACGTCGTAGATGCCCCAGTAGGCGCCGACGGCGCCCTCGCCTTCCGCTTTCCAGGGCTGATCGAAGGCCTCCATGACGTAATAGACGTAATCCTCGCTCTCCGCGTAGCGCAAAAACCGGCGCAGGAACATCGCCTCGTTGAAGGTCGAGGCCACGGCCTCACCGCGCGTGCGCCCGTCACTGGGCCAGCCCACTTCGGCGATGACGATGGGTTTGTCCGGGAAACGCTGGGCCAGCAGGTCCATGCGCTCGGAGGCAAATAGCACGGCCTTCTCCGCGGACACGCCTTCCCAGAACGGCAGGATGTGCACGGCGAGGTAATCGACGTGATCGGCCAGCTCCGGATGGCGCAGCCAGTAGTCCCAGGTCTCCGCCGTGCTCACCGGCCGCGTCACTTCCTTCTTCACCCGGTCCAGGTAATAGATGAGCTGCGTCGGAGTCAGATCGCGGCGCAACAGGGTTTCGTTGCCGACCACGACCCGCACCACGTTCGGGGCGTTGGCCAGGTTGATGAGCGCCTTGATCTCCTTCTCATTGTTATAGAGACGCGTATCGAGCCAGGCGCCGAGCATGACATTGATGCCGTGTTCAGCGGCGAGGCGCGGCACCTGCGCGAACGGGCCCTGCACGGTGTAGGTGCGCACGGCGTTGGTCTTGCCCTCGAGCAGCTTTAGATCGGTGTCGATCTCGTACACGGAAGGCAGATCGCCCTGGGTGGGATCCTGGTACGCGCGGTACGGAGAGAATGCGACACCCTGGAGCACATCCGGCCATTTCGGTTCGCGGCTGGGCTGATTCATGATCGCCCACAGCCCCAGTGTTGCCAACGTCGCCGCCACGGTGACGATCAACGAGGAAATTGCGGAAAATCTCACATTCGCGGCTTCAGGGGGGTGCGGGCTCGGGGCGGCGCATTATCAGTGTCTCTTGGAGTCCACGCAAATCCCGAAGTTCGGTAGTGGTTCCAA
>CAYMXG010000422.1:0-2353 GCA_964394115.1 uncultured Enterobacteriaceae bacterium
GGCAATGTGAACGCAAGGGCCAAAGCGGAACCCAGAATAAGGCAGTGCAATCTCATCGCAACCTCACAGGGTGAAAGCCCACTGTATCAGCGCATTCCATATCTGTTCACCGGTACGGTACTGGGCCTCGGAATTGTTCAGCAAACCGACCAGCACGAAGCGCCGGCCGGACTTTGCGTCCACGTAACCGGCGATGGCGGACACATTGTCCAGCGTGCCGGTCTTGACGTGGGCATGACCTTTCTCCTCGCCCCGCTTGAGCCGGTTCCGCGCCGTGCCGTCCATGCCGATAATGGACAGCGAGGCGATGAATTCAGGCATAAAGGGATTGGCGTTGGCCCGCAACAGCGCGTCCGCCATTAACTGCGGTGTCACGCGTTCATTGCGTGACAGCCCCGAGCCATTGTCCAGCACCAGCGGCGCCGACGAGATGCCGTTCTTCTCCAGGTATTGCTGCACGGCCTGGATACCGCCCTCCACGGTGCCCGGTTCGCCCACCAGTTCAGCGCCCAGGGTCAGCAGGATCATGCGTGTCATGACGTTGTTGCTGAACTTGTTGACGTAGCGAAGGATCTCGGCCAGCGGGCGTGAGTTCCAGGTCAGCCAGGGGCGGAGTTCCGGACCAGCGACGCCCATGCGCACGGCGCCGGTCAGTGTGCCGCCGCTCTGCTCCCACAATGCCTTGAACGCGCCGTAGGCGAAGGTTTCCGGCGTGAGGACGGAACGGGCAAAGACATAGTGACCGCAGGACACCGCGTAGCGCCCTTCGAAGATGACCCGATCCGCCAGCACCGGATCCGGAACCGTCATGGCAACCCCATGTTGATAGCCGCCACAGGGACCGGCAATGGGGATCAGCCGGTTTTCAATGTTCAGGTTCGGCAGTTCCGGCTCGGTCTTGATCAGCACCGACTTGCCGTCGCTGGCGGGATAAAAGTGAAAGTAGACCGCCTTCAGATTCACCAGCAACGCGTCAGGAATGACGTTGTAGGCGTGAAACGGGCGGTTGTCGAACTCGCCCGGGTCTCCCTCCGGTACCACGAAGTAGCTGTTATCGACGACCAGGTCGCCATTGATGGTTTGCAGGCCCTGGCGCCGCAACGCCTGCACCATTTTCCAGAACTCCTCCGTCATCAGGTACGGATCACCGTAGCCCTTGATGATCAGGTCGCCATCGAGGACGCCATCACGCACCGGCGCCGTGGTGAATACCTCGGTCGGCCAGGAGTAGGTGGGCCCCAGCTCCTCCAGCGCGGCCAGCGTGGTGATGATCTTGATGGTGGAGGCGGGATTGCGCGGCGTGTCCGGGTTCAACGTGACCAGCGGCGTCTCGGATCCGATTTCCCGCACGATGATCCCCAGCGCGGATTCAGGCACGCCCAGGCGGCGGGTCACCTTGGCGACCGCATCCGGCAGGCCTTCCGCCGCGGATGCCCCGGCAAAGAATAAACCCAGCAAAAACAGCGCCGCCTGCGCTAGCAGGCGGTTTGGGCGGCGTTTCGCCGCCGGTGTCGTTTTCAGCATTGCCCCCCGGTCCTGATGGAAAAAACCGGCGCAGTGTACCGTACTGGCGCAGGGTACAATGCCACTTTCGAGCCCGCCGCTTTATAGTGAACAATGAGATTCCGGAACTGAAACTGTTCCATGCGCGTGGTTCGCAGCCCAATGAGGAGGATGCCATGAACGGGGCCGAATCCCTGTTGCGCACGCTGGTAAACGGCGGCGTGAATGTGTGTTTCACCAATCCCGGTACGTCCGAGATGCAGTTTGTCGCGGCGGCGGACCGGATTCCCGGCATGCGTTGCGTCCTTGGCCTGTTCGAGGGCGTGGTCACCGGCGCGGCGGACGGCTATGCGCGCATGGCCAACAACCCCGCCTCCACGTTGATGCACCTGGGCTCCGGGCTGGCCAACGGCCTCGCCAACCTGCATAACGCCATGCGTGCCCGCGTGCCGATCATCAATATCGTCGGCGATCACGCCACCTACCATCGGAAGTTCGACGCTCCGCTGCAATCCGACGTGGCCGCCTACGCGCGGCCGGTGTCCGGCTGGATCCGCGACGTGGCGACGGCGGCCGAGATCCCGGAGGCAACCTACGATGCGATCACGGCGGCGCTGGGCCCGCCCGGACAGATTGCCACGCTGATCGTCCCGGCGGATTGCTCCTGGAACGAATCGGAAGACCCGATCACCGACCCGGTGCTGGTGCCGGATTTTGAACGCGTGTCACAGGATGCGGTCACAGCGGCGGCCACGGCGCTTAAATCGGGACAACCCACGGTGCTGTTGTTGTCCGGCTACGCGCTGCGCGAGAAGGGGCTGGAATTGTCCGGGCGCATCGCCGCGGCCAC
>CAYMXG010000423.1:0-2353 GCA_964394115.1 uncultured Enterobacteriaceae bacterium
GGAAATGAACGTGGATGCCATGGGCATCAACAATTACGGCTGCTCATTAATATGGGGGCATCCCCAGGGTCCCACCGGCATGCGCGCGGTAATCGAACTGATCGAGGAACTGGTGTTGAAAGGAGGAGGCTATGGCCTGTTCCATGGTTGTGCGGCGGGGGATTCGGCCATGGCTGTTATCATCAAGGTCGAATAAGGTCGTATCACGTAAATGGCGTCATGGTTGAATGGCAGTTACTTGAACCGTCGCCCCGGCGAAGGCCGGGGTCCAGTAATGGAATTTTTCTCTGGATCCCGCCCCGGCCTTCGCCGGGGTGACGCGCCGGGATGACGGATTCAGGATTTCCGCGTTTTCTGATGCATTTCGGTTTAAGAGAGTGGTATTCGAGTCAGAGTTTAAGATTTGACCCCTGATGTTGACGCAAAAAGACTTTGGAACCTTCAGATGACACTGCCACGTCCCTACCCGACTGTGGTCCACATGCTGCTGGAGGCAGCGGAACGCGCCCCGGACCGGGACGCGCTGATCTGTGAGGGAGAGCGGCTGACCTACGCCAGGTACCTGCAATGCGTGGCCGGATTGGCCAACGAGTTGCACGAAATGGATGTGGCCGGGGAACGCGTCGCGTTCATCCTGGGCAACTCCCTGGACATTTGCATTGCCTACTTCGCCGCCCACCTGGCCCGCGCCCAGGTCACGCCGCTGAATCCGCTGTACACCGAGCGGGAACTGCGGCCGATGCTGATGGATGCCGCGCCACAGGTTCTGATCTATGACGAGGCCCGGCATGATCGTGATGGCCGGCTGGCGACGGAACTGAAGATCCCGCATACCTTCCGTATCGGCGCGGGGCAGGGCAGCCGGCGATTTATCCACCCGGACCAGTGGCGCAGCATGCGCCTGCCGTCGGACCTGCCATTCCCTGCTGACCTGGGCACGCTGCAATTCACCGGTGGCACCACCGGGCGCGCCAAGGGCGCGAACCTGACCCACGCCGCCACGTCCATCAATCTCTCCCAGCGGGAAGTCATCTTTCCCATGGATGATGACGTGGAACGCTGCCTGTGTGTGATGCCGCTGTTTCATTGTTATGCATCGCACATGAATCTGCATGCCATGGCGCTGCATCGCGGAACGCTGGTGGTGCAGAAGCGCTATCACCCGGCCGACGTGCTGGAGACCCTGGTCCGGGAACGCATCACGCTGTTCGGCGGCAGCCCTACGCTGTTCGCCGGGCTGATGAACTTTCCCGATTTTGCCCAGGCGGATTTCTCACTCCTTAATTTGTCCTGCTCCGGCGGCTCGCCGCTGCCGGCGGAAATGCTGGCGCGCTGGGAGGAGCAGACGCGTACCCCCATCATCGAAGGCTACGGGCAGACCGAGGCCGGCCCGGTGATTTCATTCAATCCGGTGAATGGCGTACGCAAACCCGGTTCCGTGGGTGTGGCCGTGGCGCAGACTGAATTGCAGATCGTGGACGTGGAGACCGGCACGAAAGCGCTCCCCCAGGGAGAAAAGGGCGAGATCCGGCTGCGCGGACCGCAATTGATGCGCGACTACCGCAACCTGCCGGAGGAGACCGCGCAGGCGCTGCGCCACGGCTGGCTGCACACCGGCGACGTGGGTGAACTGGATCCGGACGGCTACCTGTTTATTCGCGGCCGCAAGAAGGAGATGATCATCGTCTCCGGCTACAACGTGTTCCCGCGGGAAGTGGAAGAGGTGTTGCACGGCAACCCGGCGGTGCGCGAGGTCGCGGTGGTGGGTCGCCCGGATGCCTACCGGGGTGAATTGCCGGTGGCCTTTGTCGTGGCCCGGGATGGTGCGTCCCTGGACAGCGCGGAACTCGGCGCGTTCTGCGCCGACCGCCTGGCGCGGTACAAGATCCCGGCGGAATTCAAGATCGTGGAGGCGCTGCCGAAGACGGCCGTGGGGAAGATCGATAAACTCACGCTTGCCGAGATGGCCCGGATCGGAAAGAAGGCAACCGAAACTCAAAGAAAGTCATGACCTGAGCAAGGTCGTCATCCCGGAGCCGTCGCCCCGGCGAAAGCCGGGGCCCAGCAAATATCCACTGGATACCGGCTTTCGCCGGTATGACGCATTTCGCATCAGCAGGTTACAGGACCAAAATGACAAAAGACTCCATGCGCAATCCTCTCCTCGTAACCCCCAGCCGCCCGCTGCCCAAATGGCTGGGCGTCATCGGCGCCGGAACCATCGGCCCGGACATTGCCTATTACCTGAAGAGCGAGATCCCGGACTTGCACTTGGTGCTGGTGGACGTGCGCCAGGATGCCTTGGATAAGGCGGTCGATCGGCTGCACGCCTACGCAGAAAAGGGTGTCGCCC
>CAYMXG010000424.1:0-678 GCA_964394115.1 uncultured Enterobacteriaceae bacterium
ACCTTGTTCCCGGTCGGGGCGATGCTGAAAAGTGACGTACGCAAGCTCGCAGCCAAGGCCGGGCTGGGCACCCATGCAAAAAAGGACAGTACCGGAATCTGCTTTGTGGGCGAGCGCCCGTTCCGCGAGTTCCTGGCCCAGTTCCTGCCGGTTTCGCCCGGCGAAATCCGGGACGCCGACGGGCACGTCATCGGCGAACATGAGGGCGTGCATTTTTATACCATCGGACAGCGCAGTGGCTTGGGAATTGGCGGCATCGCCGGACGGGAGGATGCGCCCTGGTACGTGGCCACCAAGGATCCGGCAACCAACTCGTTGATCGCGGTGCAGGGGGATCACCCGCTGTTGTACAGCCGCTCCCTGCGTACGGCGACCGCAAACTGGATTGCGGGACAGCCGCCGGCACCGGGCCAGACGCTGCAACTGAAGACCCGCTACCGCCAGCCCGATCAGGCGTGCACCGTTGAACCGCAATCCGATGGCTCCCTTTTGGTTCAGTTTGCCAACCCACAGCGGGCCGTTGCGCCCGGCCAGTACGCCGTGTTTTACACGGGTGAAACCTGCCTGGGCGGCGCCGCAATCGCTACGGTCAAACGCTAAATATCCGTCCGACTTGCACGTGAGGCGCGCGGCCCGATTTCATGTTGGAGGACCGTGTGCCGCAGGGATAGCGGCACC
>CAYMXG010000424.1:688-2348 GCA_964394115.1 uncultured Enterobacteriaceae bacterium
CGGCGTGTCCTCCAACATGAGATCGGGCCGCGCGCCAACCGAATCCCCGTCGGCAACAAAGGCCGGTCATCCGTTATAATGTCGCCCGTTTATGCCCCACTAATCACCGTATAAATGGAGCCCTTCATGTCCGACACCTATAAGGCCAGGAAGAATCTCGCCGTCAGCGGCAAGACCTACCAAATCTGCTCCCTGCGGGCGCTGGAAGCGCGGTTTCCCGTGGCCACCCTGCCCTATGCATTAAAGATCCTGCTGGAGAACCTGCTGCGTTTCGAGGACGGCATCAACATCGAGGCCGGGGACATCGAGGCGCTGGCCAAGTGGGATCCGAAGTCCGAACCGGACAAGGAGATCGCCTTCACACCGGCGCGCGTGCTGATGCAGGACTTCACCGGTGTGCCGGCGGTGGTGGATCTGGCCGCCATGCGCGACGCCATGGCCCGCCTCGGCGGAGACCCGTCCCGGATCAACCCGCTCTCCCCCGCCGAACTGGTCATTGATCACTCGGTGCAGGTGGACGTATTCGGCAGCGCCAACGCGGCTGAACGCAATGCCGAGATTGAATTTGAGCGCAACCAGGAGCGCTACGAGTTCCTGCGCTGGGGCCAGCAGGCGTTCTCCAATTTCAAGGTCGTGCCGCCGGACACTGGTATCGTGCACCAGGTCAACCTGGAGTTCCTGGCGCGCACCATTTTTGCCCAGGAAAAGAACGGCGTGCTGGAGGCGTTCCCCGATACCGTGGTCGGGACCGATTCGCACACGACCATGATCAACGGCCTGGGCGTGCTGGGTTGGGGCGTGGGCGGCATCGAAGCCGAGGCCGCGATGCTGGGGCAACCGATCACCATGTTGATCCCCCAGGTCATCGGCTTTGAACTCACCGGCAAATTGCCGGAAGGCGCCACCGCCACCGATCTGGTGTTGACGGTGACGCAAATGCTGCGCAAGAAAGGCGTGGTCGGCAAGTTCGTGGAATTTTTTGGTTCAGGCCTGGCGACACTGCCGCTGGCGGACCGTGCCACGATAGCCAACATGGCGCCGGAGTATGGCGCCACTTGCGGCATCTTCCCCATTGATGAGGAGACCCTCCGCTACCTGCGTCTTTCCGGCCGCGAAGATCAACAGATCGCGCTGGTGGAGGCCTATGCAAAGGAACAGGGCATGTGGCGTGACCCGGCTGCACCGCAAGCGCGCTACACCGATGCCATGAGCCTGGACATGGGCAGCATCGAACCCTGCCTGGCGGGACCCAAGCGTCCGCAGGATCGCGTCACGCTGCGGGACGTGCGTAAAGTGTCACAGGAAAGAATGGGCGAGATGCAGGCGGCGCGCAAAGGCGGTGCCGGGGACCGTAGCGCGACAGTCAGTCATGGCGGCAAATCCTTCGACGTCAAGGATGGCGCGGTGGTGATTGCGGCAATCACGTCCTGCACCAACACGTCCAATCCGTCGGTCATGGTCGGCGCCGGCCTGTTGGCGAAAAAGGCGCGCGAACGCGGGCTGACGGCCAAGCCCTGGGTCAAGACCAGTCTCGCCCCGGGCTCGCTGGTGGTGCGGGATTACCTGGACAAGGCCGGATTGACGCCTTACCTGAATCAAATGGGTTTCAACATCGTCGGCTATGGCTGCACCACCTGCATCGGTAATTCCGGGCCGCTGC
>CAYMXG010000425.1:0-2340 GCA_964394115.1 uncultured Enterobacteriaceae bacterium
TGGCTGCGGCGCCGCCCGTTGCTGCACCGCGATCGGCGCCTTGGCTTTGCCATGGTGCATGCCGGACTGCCGCCGCAATGGACGCTGACCGAGGCCGCAGCGCGCGCAGCGGAGGTCGAGTCCACCCTCGCATCGCGCCGGATGCCCGCGCTGCTCGCATCCATGTACGGAAATCAGCCCGAGCAGTGGAACAGGAAGCTGCGCGGCGATGAGCGGCTGCGTTTCATTATCAATTGCTTCACGCGCCTGCGTTATTGCGCAGAGGATGGCCGCGCCGCCTGGGAGGAAAAAGGTCCGCCGGGAACCCAGCCCGCGCCCTTCAAGCCCTGGTACGCGGTTCAATCCCGCAAGTCGCGACGCACCCGCATCCTGTTCGGCCATTGGTCCACGGTGCAACTGGGCAGCCGGCAGAATTTTCGCGCGGCCAATGTCATTCCCCTGGATCGCGGGTGTGTCTGGGGCGGCGCGCTTATTGCGCTTCGCCTTGAAGATCGAAAATTGTTCCGCGTTGCTTCATACCAGCCGAGATTAGTTGAGGACTAGCAAGTGGTGCGCCGTCCCTGGCGCCATAGCCTCTCCCTGACTGCGGTGCGGCACCCCGGAGTCCGTTCCGATCTCGTTGGAAAGCGAATTCTCCCTGGCCCCGCGCGAGGAACTATATGCAACCGGACCGGGTTTGTAATCGCCTGCGGCAGGTAAGCCGGTGTCACGCCTGCGGGGTACCAACGTACCCGCGCAAGGGCAAATTACCGGATCCAAACCGGGCTATCACGCCTTAGTGCGTGGCCAATACCACGGTCCTGCCGAACCCCCACCATGCGTTGCCGGGCGGCGCAACGAAGCGGACCTCCCGAAATCCCGCC
Organism: uncultured Enterobacteriaceae bacterium; assembly: GCA_964394115.1. GTDB lineage: Bacteria > Pseudomonadota > Gammaproteobacteria > Eutrophobiales > Eutrophobiaceae > 2-02-FULL-61-13. The sequence continues at coordinate 864 of CAYMXG010000425.1, forward strand.
GCGCGCAGCCGCGCGCCCAGGTCGGCGCCGTAGTCACGGTAGACCAGTGCCGTACCTGAACCGCGCATGGGATCATCGTGATACTCAGGCGGCAGCAAGTGTTCCACCTGGCCATTCAACAGCCGCGCGCGTTCGCGCGTGCACTCGAATTCATGCAGCGGAACCGTCAGCACCAGCACCCCGCCCTGCCGAAGAACGCGCCGGATCTCGGCAAAACCCGCTTCATCATCCGGCACATGTTCAAAAACTTCGGTGCAGACACACACGTCAAACGAATTCGACGGGTAAGTGAGGCGCTGAACGTCCTGGCATTCGACACCATCGAGAACAGTCCCCGGCGCGACCCCGTCAAGATATTCGGAGCAGACCAGTTTCCGGCAGTGCCGCGCAAGGTAGTCATGGATCGGACCACGAGCGGCGAGTTCATACGCGGCCTTTTGCCCCAATTCCGGGATGCCGTCGATGACCGCGGCCACTGACAGGGCGACCGGATTCGCGCCGCAGGCGATGCAGCGCACCGCATGCTCGTTGTCGTTGAACTTGACCAGGATCGGAAAACCGCAGAACAGGCAGCGTTCCAGGCTTGCCCGCAGGCTCCGCAACCGGCAGATGCGCCACGCCGTGCGCAGCCGTCTGATCAGGCGCACTGAATCGGGGCTGCGTGTCCGGCTGTCACGCGCTCGAGCACGGAAAAGCTGAATGACCAGGGATTCCCGGTGCCGGCGGCAAAATACTGCCGCCCGGTTTCGTGCCAGGCCGGGCCGGACAATTCCTCCCAATGGGGGAACCGGGTGTCGCCGTCCACCTCCGCGTCTATGCGTGTCAGGTAAATGCGCGCCGCCCGCGGCAGGAACCGGGCGTAAATCTCGGCGCCCCCCATAATCATGATCTCTTCCGCGGCGCCGCAATGCGCCAGCACCGCTTCGACGCTGCGCAGCACGGTGCACCCCGGCGCGCTGTAGCCCGGGTCCCGGGTCAGGACGATGTTCTCCCGGCCCGGCAATGGACGGCCGATGGATGCATGGGTCTTGCGGCCCATGACGATCGGCTTGCCCATGGTGATGGCCTTGAAGTGCTTTAAATCCGCAGACAGATGCCACGGCAGCCTGCCGTTGGCGCCGATGAGGCCACGCCGGTCCATCGCCACGATGAGTGAAATTCTCATGAGGGTTTTGTACAGGTCGGTGCAATGCAAAGGCCCGGCGTGCGACCCGATCTCATGTTGTCGGACACGCCGGCAAGTACGTCCATGTAGGCTCGGGTTCCGCCATCCATGGCGTCACACGGTCCTCCAACATGAGATCGGGTCGCACGCCTGATGGACATAGCTCAGATGCGGCGCCATTCAAACTGAAATCGGCGCGGCGATGGCCGCATGGCACTGGTAATTCTCCAGCCGGAAATCGTCGTAGCGAAAATCAAACAGGGACTTCACTTCCGGATTCAGGTGCATGCGCGGCAGCGGGTACGGGGCGCG
>CAYMXG010000426.1:0-2337 GCA_964394115.1 uncultured Enterobacteriaceae bacterium
CAGCACGACAATTCTGTTTCTGTGCTTGATTTGAAGTCCGGGCAAACGCTGCGGACGGTGAGCGTGGGAGATTATCCGGAGGGCATCATGCTGCATCCCGATGGCCGGCATGTTTACGTGGTGAGCTGGTTCAATGGCGAGGTCTATCCGATTGATGTGGTCACCCTTGCAGTGGGCAGCGGCATCAAGTCCGGCAATGGCAGCCGCGGCTTCGGGGATTTCATTGCGCCGCGCTAAATCGCTGCTCCGAATTTTGGCAGGCAGGAATGCGGCTAGTCCGATCCTATGGTGACAGACACGCCGTGAATACGTCCCTGTAGGCTCGAAGCGCCGCTGTCCCTGCGGCTTACGGTCTGCCACCATAGGATCGGACCATCCGCTGTTCCAGAATTCGCGCAGCATTGAGCCGACACTTTTATACAGACTTTGGTTGAAGGCGGGAGGCACTGAACATGCACGCACTGCGAATGATTAAATTGATTGGCCTCGGTCTGCTGTTGCAGACCTGCGCGGCTGCAGGCGCTGATGAGAGCCTGCTGGACAAGGGGAAATCCCTGCTGCAAAGCCTGACCAGCAACAGCGCCGCGCAATCCCTGTCCGTCGGCGAAATTGAGGCCGGGCTGCGCGAGGCGCTGAAGGTGGGTACGCGCAACGTGGTCAAGCGCGTGGGTGCCGTTGACGGTTTCAACATGGACCCCACCATTCACATTCCATTGCCAGAGAGCCTGCAATCCATGCAGTCCGCACTGGGAACGATCGGGCTTGGCAACATGCTCGACGACGTGGAGTTGCGTTTGAATCGTGCCGCGGAGGTTGCAGCGCCGAGAGCGCGCAAGCTGTTCGTGGATGCTATTGCGCAAATGACCGTGGAAGACGCCAAGCGCATCTACGACGGCCCGGATGACGCGGCCACCCAGTATTTCAAGGGCAAGATGTCGCCGCAACTGGCCCAGGCCATGCGCCCGGTGGTGGACAACAGCCTCGCGAAGGTCGGCGCCATCCAGTCCTACGATGCCGCCATGGGCAAGTATCGCGGGCTGCCGTTCGTCCCCGACGTCAAGGCCGACCTGACCGATTACGTGGTGGGCAAGGGCATGGACGGCATCTTCCATTACCTGGCGCTGGAAGAGGCACAGATCCGAAAGGACCCCGCCAGGCGCACGACGGAATTGTTGCAGAGGGTTTTTGCGCGTTGAGAGCGGGCGCGACTAATTTGAGAAGCGTATTACTGGGGGAGTAACTCCGGGACCCCCGGCCCAAGCACCCCGTCGGCGCGGGCCGTGAGCCAGGCATACAACTCCTGCAGGTGATCGCGCACATCCGGATTGTCACGCCAGCGCGGCATGTCAATGGCGGGGACCGGTTTTGATTCACGCTCCTCGACGGCTTCTTCCAACGTCTGCTCCATGCTCGCAGACCCTTCCGCCACCGCTTCGTCCAGCGGGACGGTGATGAAGTAACGGTTCAAAACGCGAATACGGAATTGATCCGCGCTTAGAAAGTTAATGCGATCCGTCAGGTTGGGAGCAATGTCCGTACCGGACGCCCCGGCGCCGTGGCAGCGACCACAGTTTTCCTGGAACACCTGCCAGCCGATGTAAGTGGATTGATCGACCTTGCCATCGACCACCACGTAGCTTTCTTCGGGGGATGTCGCCTGCGGGGATGTCGCCGGAGCTGTCACCTCCGCGGCGCAGCCGGCGCAAATCAACAGCAGCAGGAAGGCGGTATAACGGGGCCGTGCAGTTGACATGCGCATTACTTTACACCGAAAGGACCCGCGGCGCGCCTGCGCGGACCTGTGCTAAAGTTCATGGAGATGATCAGTCTCCTGTTCAGTAAATTCCACGCGGCTACCCTGTCCATGGGAGCGGATGGCGGCCTGCTGCTTGCCGGCACCCGTGAGCGGGTGCTGGCCTGGGGCATTGTGTTTTGCCTGCTGGCCGCGGCGGCGCTGGTGTTCTGGTTGCTGAAGATAAGACGCCGGGCCGCATTGACGATCTTTCTGCTGTCATTGCTGATTCCCGCACTGGTGATGCCGGCGCTGCGCAAGGAACATATTTATGTATTACCGGAACGCATCGTCGTCGACGCCGGCGGCTGGTTGCTGCCTTCCAGAACCACCATAGATTTGGAAAATATCCGGCAGATCCGGGAGCAGCAGACCCAATTCAACATCGCAGGGTACATCGTGGAGCCTAATGCGCTGTGGCATCTGGATTACCAGGACGGCAGCACAAGGCAGTTATTGCTGAACGACTTCTTCACTGCCCATCGCATGGCGATTGCGCAGTATCTGCGCGACCGCGGCCACATAATTCTCTAATTTTGGGTGGC